>JAUWOU010000040.1 GCA_030612005.1 Candidatus Thorarchaeota archaeon
GGAAATCGCGGGCCATCATTGCTTGGCATTCGCCAACAGCATCCAGCCTGACACCGTATGATGCGAAACTAAACTCACTCCCGAATAGTTTCAATAAAAAGCTTTCCAAGGAGGTCACTAGATGTTTAATTGTGCATTTGATAAAAGACTCCTTCAACCGGAGCTATTCAATAATGTGTTTAGTGAAGTAATTTGATGCATTTTTCAAATCTAGGACTGACTGTGGATACATCAGCAAGAACCTTCTTATCGTAGCTTAGGAGTGGAGCATAAGGAGCATCATAATAGGAGTAGACAGAGATGACTGACTTTCATGAATATTTAGAAATTCTGATGAGAGATGGGATTCAAGAAGCAGAAAATCTGTATGCAGCAGATAGATCTGATTTCACCTTCCCAACCGCTAAGGCCCAGTGGGCACCTCCGCGTCATTACAATATTCAACAACTTAGAATTGAGTGGTCTATGGACCTGAAGAATGAGTATGTGGATGCGATTTCTAAACTGAAAATCGAGAGCATTGTTCCAGAACTGAAGAAAGTCTTCTTACATGCTATGGAACTGAAGATTAAGCATATCACAGACACAAAAGGAAATCAATTGTCCTTTGAAATGATGCCTGATGAGCAAGTAATGTCTGTGGATCTACAGACTCCAGTGAAAGAAGGAGAAACAGATGAGCTAATCTTCACGTACACCATAGATCATCCTCGTTCAGGGCTGTTCTTCACTAATCCATGCCCCGAGTTTCCAGATGTTGAAACCAGTGTGTGGACACAGATGCAAGACGACTATGCGCGTTTTGTTGTTCCAGTCTATGATAATCCAAGTCATAAATTCCCTACTGAAACTATTCTAACAGTTCCAAAAGGATTCTACGCAATGAGTAATGGTGCACTGAAGGAACGAAAAGAGAATGATGATGGTACAGAAACATTCCATTGGGTACAAGAAAAACCCATACCAGCATATCTCATGACCATGGCGGCTTCGGAGTATATTGAGTACAAGGAAGACCTGGATGGTCTCGAAGTCAGTTATTATGTCCATAAAAGGTGGGATAAAGAAACAGTCTATCGCTCCTTTGGTAAGACTCCTGATATGATCAAATTCTTTGAATCAAAGTTGGATGTCAAATATCCCTGGGCAAAATACGCACAGGTAACAGCTGCTAACTTCATGATTGGTGGAATGGAAAACGTAAGCGCAACTACCCAGACAGATGGAACCCTTCATGATGAGAAAACTCACAGAGATTACGAGTCCGACGGGCTGGTATCTCATGAACTTGCTCACATGTGGGGTGGAGATTTAGTCACATGCCGTACATGGTCCCACGGTTGGTTAAATGAGGGTTGGGGCACTCAAATGCAAAATGAGTGGAACCGTCATGATAAGGGAGATGAGGAATACCTCTATGATCAATATGGTAAGCAACAATCCTATTTCAATGAGGATAAGAATCGCTATCGCAGACCCATCGTGAAGAACGAATGGGAACGTGGTTCAGATGTCTTTGATGCACACTTGTATCCAGGGGCTGCTTGGAGATACTATATGCTCAAACATCTCGTAGGAGAGGACCGATGGTGGAAAATCCTTGGTGAATGGATGACTAGGTTCTCGTACAAATCTGCGTACACTCACGACCTTGAAGGCCTATTTACAGAGATGACAGGTGAAGACTATGGTTGGTTCTTCCACCAGTGGCTCTACAAGGCAGGATATCCAGAGTGTAAAATCAAAATCTCACATGATGAGGACCTTAGTCATGTACAAGTAAGAATTGAACAGACTCAGAAGAGCGATGATGGAATGACTCCAGATATATTCAGATTCCCTCTCACTGTCGAGTTTGTAAATGATGATGGAGAACGAAGTAGATACACGGTCCAAGTGACTGATAGAATTAATGGTTTTTACTATCCAATCAAAGACAAACCAAAGCAGGTAATCATCGATCCAGATTATGCTACTCTAATGGACTGGAAGATAAAGAAACCTGAACCAATGTGGATTGAGCAAGTACTGACTGGTAGCAATACAATCCAAAAGATCAAGGCTGCACAAGCCCTAGGTAAGAAAGCAACTCCCAAGGCAGTCAAAGCTCTTGGTGAAGCTCTTCTTGAGGATGAATTTTGGGGTACACAGGCTGAAATCGCAAAGGTTCTTGGCTCATTGAAATCAGAGTCAGCATTGGAATGGCTATTGAAAGCAACCTCTGTGAAGAGTACAAAAGCAAGGACTGCAGTTGCTAGAGCTCTTGGTCAATTCTTCAAGAATGACAAGGCCTTTGAAGCACTTACCAAACTCCTTGAAGACCAAGAGAGTTACTTTGTTGTTTCAGCTGCTGCTAATTCAATTGGTAAAACGCAGCATGATGATGCCTTTGAGATATTATCCAAGTTCTTGAAGAATTGTCCCTCTAGCTGGCATGATATCATTGAGATTGGATGTCTTCAGGGTCTTGCAGCGACTGAGAAAGAAGAAGTCATTGATATCGCCAAGCAATATCTCAAACTTGGAACAAGTGATTGGATCAGGCGAAACATACCTGGCATTCTTGCTACTCTTGGGAAACGCTACAAGAAAGATCACCCGGAAATTCGTTCGATTTTGGAGAACTCTATTCTGGATAATTCATACAGAGTCCAACAATTTTCCATCTCTGCCACTTCAAAGTACGAAGACGCATCACTAATACCTGCACTATCAAAACTGGCAGAAAGAGCCGCTGAGAGTGGAATCGTTCGAGGAGCGAGAGTTGCGATAAGAGATCTTAGTAAGAAGAAACAACCCAAGGAAATTGATTCACTGAAAAAGAGTGTCGAGGAACTCCAGAAGGAAAACAGAGACCTCAAAGATCGTTTGGATAAGATTGAAGCAAAACTCGAAAACAATGATGAATGAAGAGGAAAAAGGCGATGGAAGGGCGGGGTTGTCCCCGCCATTCAAAGCTAAGCAGGTATGACCTGCACGCTCATCTTGCAGTTGTCGGTAACTTCCATCATAGTTTAGATCCTGTGAATTAGACCTATTTGTCTAAACACAAAGACCTGATCATCGAGAACCAGTCTTCCTTGCATGAGAAGGAGTGGACCACGTTCTTGAGTACGCTTAACAAATCCTCGGAATTCGAGCTGGGCTTCTTCACCTTCAGGACCAGTGACATTGATTCTAAAACCGAAGACAACAGTTCCATTGAATCTACCTTCCTCAGGTCGTCCAGCAATGCCTAGACCTTCGTTGAAATCAAAGACCGTATCATTCAATGAGAAATGACCATCGAGTACTTCAAGTAAGACTCCACGTTCACCCCTTCGAGTAATTTTGAAGTCAAGCTCCATTCGAGTAAAATAGTCAGCCTCAAAATCTTCCAGGTCTTCAATGGTAAAGCCGCCGCGACCTCTTGCCAGGATCTCAAACGAGTCCCCAATACTGGCTGTGGCGGCGGCTTCTTTTTCAAGGACGGACGCTGCGTCCACCGTTGTTGTCATCAACGGGAACGCAATGATGAAAACGAGGGCTAATGCGGAAAGAAGTGTCAATGTTTTCTTGGCGCGGTTCATATTTAACACGAAGAAATCTACGAATCTTGGATATATAGGCAGAATGAACGATTGCACTAGATGATTCATCTAGAAAAACTCTCCGCGAAAAACATCAAGTTTTCAGATTATTTCATCACCGAATCAGCCAAAAAGCTAGATGATTCATCCATTACCAATAAGACCTAAATTGACAAGAATAGGACAGGCGTCGCCATATGCAAGTAATTGGTTTAATCAGATTGGACTTAATCTTCGAAACGATTAGTGGAATAATCGCTTTGATGGTAACATACTATGCAACAAAGGCATACCGTCTTACTGGTCAAAAGAAACTATCAGATCTCTCAACGGGATTTCTCGTGCTTTCAGCTGGTATGTTTGGAAGAGTTATTGGTACGTGGTATTTCTTCGTCCAGTATGGTGGGGAAGGAAGTAATCTGATTATATCGATAGTCACGATTGCTTATGGTGTATCCAGAATTATGGCATACATTCTCTTTGTCATATCAACAAGACCATCACACACACCTGATAATCAAGAAATTCAGAATGGAACAGGAATAAGTTTGCTACTAATGGCAACGTTCCTTGTTGATCCTTCGCTTGAAATCATCACAATAATGGTGCTTGTTGTAGTAGTTCTTCAATCAATATTGAACTACCTCTCGACAAGGAGTAAATTTGCTCGCTATGTCCTAGTTGGGTTCATCTTACTCCTATTGAGTCATATATGGATGGCTCAAGTAGCTACTGCCTCTGTAGCTGCTGCTCCTGGACTCTATCTACTGAGTCAAGGCGCTCAATTACTAGGTTTCTTGTCACTTTTAGTCATGCTAATCAAGGCAGGACGAGACTAATGAGTAGAAAACGCACCTATCGCTCAAAGATGCGCATCTTAGCTGATATGATGCGTGCCATTCAGAGTGAAGGAGAAGAAGGTGCGGGACCTACAAAAATACTCTATACTGCTAATCTATCCCATGATAGATTGAAACAGTATATCGATGAGCTCGTAGTCAAAGAACTCATTATAGAAGAAGACCCTGTTGGTAATAACAGGACATACTTTCTCACCGAGAAGGGTCGAGAATTTCTACGGGAGTTTATTAGAATAGAGAGATTCTCTGAAGCCTTTGGAATTGATATCTGAAATAGCCAATCAGGCAAGGTTTTAAGAAATCTAACGGGCACGTCTTTCTATGGGCCGGTAGATTAGCCCGGTAGATTGTCTGGTTCGCAATCAGAAGGTCGGGGGTTCAAATCCCCCCCGGTCCACCATTTTCATTCTAATTTTTCCACTCAAAATACACTACCCTAATTCTATTATTGTAGAAATCCATTGTAGAAGTATGAGTATACTAGTGATTCTGAATGGTCCGCCATATGGTACTGAACTTTCCTATAATGGACTACGGTTAGCGATGGCATTGAAGAAAGAATCTCCCGAGCTCACAGTTAATGTCTTCTTGTTGGGTGATGCTGTATCTTGTGCTGTGTCCGGTCAAAAAACCGCTGATGGTTACTATAATCTTGAGAGAATGATACGTGCTTTGGTCATCAAGAAGGTGACCATCAAATACTGTGGAACATGCCTTGATGCACGTGGTCTGAGAGAAGAATCTCTGGTGACTGGAGCGGAACGAGGTACCATGAGTGATTTAGCCAAATGGACTTCTGAGTCCGACAAGGTAGTCACGTTCTAGGTGATTCTCTTAAGGTCGCACAACCTCTGATTTCGGTTGTTTGAAATTACAGGTCTAATGGAAAGTAATTTAACAATAGTGAATATATCGTATGCCATGGTCGACGTGTTGCGAAAGGAATCATCCTATACATTTGATGAAACAGTGAAGCGGACAGAAGAAGCGCTTGCTAGTGAAGGATTTGGTCTCCTGCTTACCAAAGGAATAGATGAAATGCTCAAGCTTAAACTTGGAATTGAATATCCACGGTATACAACTATCCTAGCGTGTGCACCGGAACTCGCTAAAATGGGGTTAGATGCATCGAAAGATGTTGGAACTCTCTATCCTTGCAGTTTTGTTGTTTACGACGATGATGGTAAAGTAATGGTATCTCACACTTCTATCATGAGAGCCGCATCTGAGTTAGGACTTGCCTCTGAAGAAGCGATGGCACCAGTCATTGAAGAAACCGGAAAACGAGTTCGTAAAGTATGGGATAAAATCTAGAATGTGGTCGAAAGATTCAGAAGTCCCTATACATTTCTCTAATATATGGTAGACAGAATTCAGAAGCAATGGGAAGACAATGCTGAAGCATTTGCTGATCTCATTGCAGGAACAGGAACTCCTCATCATGAGAGTATCCTCAATCCTTGTGTAGAAGAACTACTTGGGGATGTTAAAGGAAAGAGTCTGCTTGATGCTGGGTGTGGTGAGGGATACCTAGCCAGATATTACACTAAGAAAGGAGCAGATGTAACGGCAATCGATCTGTCTCCCAGTTTGATTGAAACCTCTAGGATGATAACAGACAGCGAAAGTCTTGAAGTAGATTATAGAGTTGGTGATGTCTGTCACATTGAATCCGTTCCAAATGAGACGTTTGATATTGTATTGTCTAATCTTGTGTTATTGAATATTCCAGATCTTATTGTTGCTCTCACGGAATACAATCGAGTTCTAAAACCGAGAGGGCAACTTGTCTTTTCGATTGTACACCCAGCGTTTAATTTCTATGGACCAGGTTCATGGGAAATGGGAGAAAAAGACCCTGACACAAATAGAAGAGAAGGATTGTTCTTCAAAGTAGACAATTATTTTGATGAAGAAGAGTTCGAGCGATATTGGAGAACAAGAAAAGGGGAAAAGTTCCCAGCACCCATAAGTTTCTTCCATAGGACATTATCTACGTATCTGAATGCTATTGTTACGACTGGCTTTAATCTTGTAGACTTCAGGGAACCCCGACCTTTGGATGACAATCCATTCTTTGACAGAGAGAGCCGTATACCATTCTTTGCAGTATTCAAGGCAGAAAAGAAATAGAAATTTGCCATGCCCAAACGCTTTTTCGATTAAATTTTGATATTGAATTGGTGTTTAATGGATGAGTGATGAGTCTAGATTATTTCCAGTTAATCTTGTTTGGAATGGTGGAAAGAGCGGTAGTCTTGCAGTAGAGGGTAAATCTATAATCAAAACTGGTGAAGCAGGTTATCATTCACCAGAAGATCTCTTTGTAGCATCGGCCACAACATGTTACATGAACGGATTTGTGAATTTTACAGAAAAGATGCATATTAACTTCAAATCATTTGAATGCGATTCAGTGGGAGTTTTAGAAAAGGTTGATCGCAGTTTTGAGATTACAAAGATTGAGATGAAAGCCAAGGTAGTAGTTGAGTCTGAAGACCTACGCAAGAAGATTGAACGAGCTTTAGAACTTGCAGCCAAGTATTGTTTTGTCGGTAATAGCATGAAGTGTCCAATCTCCCATGATACGGAAATTGTTGTAGAGTAAAACCCAAACCCTTTTCCTAAAGATTCGCACACGCTTGATACGGTGATAGTGATGAGTGACGAGGCACATGAATATCTTGTAAAACTTGATTGGACACATGGTCGTGTCGGAAACCTTACTGTTGAAGGAAAATCCAAAATTCAGGTTGCAGCACCTCCTGAGTTTGATGGTCCTGAAGGGATTATTTCCCCGGAGGATCTCTTCGTAGCTGCAGCAACTTCTTGTCTAATGACTACGTTCGTTACTTTCACAAAGAAGATGCGATTTGAGTTCAAGTCATTCTCATGTGATGGTCATGGAACGCTAGACAGAGTTGAGAAAGGATTCCAGTTCACTAAATTGGTCCTAAGAGTGAAGGTTACTGTAGAGTCAGAAGAGCTAGTACCAAAAGCTGAACGAGCATTAGAACTAGCAGGGAAGTACTGTCTTGTATCTAACAGCATGAAGTGTCCTACTGAGCACGAGAATGAAGTAATCGTAGGATAAAGTGAATGTGGGTCGAATATTTACGACCCAATCATTTCTTCTCTTCTACTGGTGGAAGAATGTAAATCACACCATCATATTCTGGCAGCTTTACTTCCACGAATTTATCATCCTTTGGCTTACCAAAGCTAATCTTCTCAACACCATGCATAGCTTGCAAATCTTTCAGCCAATCCTTCAAGTCCTTTGAGATATATGCTGCAGGAAGACCCTGTCTCAAGGAAATACCAGCTTCGCGTTTGAATTTCCAAAAAGCTGAATTGGTCTGACTCAAGAGTTCGGTATGCTCTGTAAGTGTAGAGTTCCATTCGTTATTAGCTGCAGGATAATCCTGATGATGAATGCCTTTCTCATCGTATAGGTCTCGATAAATCCTATCAGTTATGTAAGGAGTTATTGGGGCTAAGGCACGAGTTATGATCTTCAGTACTTCATGCAGAGTGAACCAAGCAGATTCTTGTTCATCCTTTGAGAACTTACTTTCAGTATTGAAAGCTCTGCCTTTGATCATCTCTAAAATGTGGTCTGCAAACAAGTTCCAAGTAAATCCACGAATTTCCATTGCAGGTTTATGGAAATCAAGGACATCACACTCTGGTATAATTCGCTCTATCATTTTGTTTGCTTCTGCAAGAATCCATTGATCTACAGGTAATAGATTTTTGAATGAAATTTCTTTAGGAATTGGAAACATTGAGACGAATCGTGCAATATTCCAGAGCTTTGTCGTGAACTTTGACACTGCTGCTAGGCGTTCCTCAGAGAAGCGAACATCACTTCCAAGTCCTGCCTCAAGTGCTCCAAACATGCGCATAGCATCAGCACCATATTTCTCTACAAAGGGCATAGGAGGAGGTGAGTTACCTTTCGATTTACTCATTGCCGCTCCATTCTCATCGACTACATGTCCTGACACCCATACTTCCTTGAAAGCAGGCTTGCCTGTCAATTGCAGTGTCCTTAGAAGAGAGTAGTAAAGCCAAGTGCGTACAATATCCTTTCCTTGAGGACGAAGAATGTTACCAAATGCCTTCTTGAACAGCTTATCATTACGCATGTAGCCAACAGCTTGTAGACCACTAGTTGATGAGTCCATCCAAGTGTCAAATGTTCGTTCTTCACCCTTGAATCCCTTTTCTGCTCCACACTTGGTACACTTTGTAAATGGTGGGTCCTCTCTCCAAGGTTGGTAATATTTTGGTTCTCCATCTAATTCTGGAACTAAAGCTTCTCCACATGAATTGCAATACCAGATTGGAAGCTCGGTTCCATAGAATCTGCGTCTACTCACAGGCCAGTCCATAGACACTCTGTTTAACCAATCAATGAGGATTTGTCTATGAAATGAAGGAAAGAATGTTGTTTCCTTTGCAATTATTAGAAGTTCGTCAATGAATTGCACTTGTTTCACATAGTATTCTTCCATTGCAATAAATTCTATTGGAGTTCCACTACGCCAGCATAGAGGTACTCTCTGCATGGATTGTTCTTGTTTGATGAGTAAATCTCGCTTCTTTAACTCTGCAATGACCGCTTTTCGAGCTTCAGCAATCTTCATACCAGCATATTCGCCTGCTGCCTCTGTCATAGTACCATCAGGTGATACTGCGATGATTGGCTTCAATGAATAGTCCCTGAATGCCACCACATCACCTTGATCACCATAACTACAGATCATGAGTGCACCAGTACCAAATTCCATCTGAGCTGTTGGGCTTGCTGTTATTGTAACTTCCAAATCGAATATTGGAACCTTAGCAGTCTTTTCATGATAGGCGGTATAGCGTTCGTCTTTTGGATGAACAAATACTGCACCACAAGCACAAAGGAGCTCAGGTCGTGTGGTTGCAATCTCAATAGGATCAAGACCTTCTACTTCAAAGTTAAGATAGCTTAGGGTTGTAGGACGCTCCGAGTACTCAACCTCTGCATCAGCTATAGTTGTACCACAGTCAAAGCACCAATTATTGGGTCGTGCATCAGGATATACCAATCCTTTGTTCCAGATTTCAATGAAAGTAGCTTGTGTCACTGCACGGAATTTGGGGCTATCAGTACGATAACTTCCCTCATCTTCATAGGTGTTGAATGCAATGCCAAGTCTCTTGAAAGCGCTAATTGCTATCTTTTCATCTTCATCCAGACGATTCTTGCACAATTTAAGAAACTCTGCTCGGGGAGTTTCATGCATACTGATATTGAGTTCTTTCTCCACTCTTACTTCAACTGGGAGTCCATTACGGTCTATCCCGAGGGGAAAATTAACCTCAAAACCACGCATTCGTTTGTAACGCGCAATAGTATCAATCTGGGTGTAATGAGTTACCTGACCTACATGCATAGGTCCGGATAGGTAAGGAGGAGGTGTATCTATAGTATAGATTTCCTTTCCGGAATCCATATTGAACTTGTACGTATCCTCATTCTCCCAAGTTTCAAGTAATTCGGCCTCTGCATGAGGCTTCCAGCGTTTAGACTTAATTTTCGGTTCTAGTTTTGACAAAAGGATCAGTCTCCTTGATGTCAGCAAGGGTCGGCACTCACTCGCCGCTCAGGCTCGTTGATTGTGCATAGCCTAAAAGGCCTTTGGTCAGTTTTGATTACCCATCAGCAGACTGCATGGACAAAATGGGAGGGGTTGGCGCGATAGCGTGACCCAAGCCGTGTTATTGTATTCGAAATTTCGGCAAACTGGTCTATTCAAGAAAGCTTCTTTAACAACGAGATGAAGCAGTACTTGCTTAGCTTGATGAGGACTCTATATGAGAGCAGTGTTGAAGATTGGAGGTTCTCTCCTCTACGATAAGGACGGCAATATTCTTGTCGAAAAGGTGAGAAACTATGCTGCCGCTATAAAGTCCCTAGTTAAGGATGGACATTCGTTAGTAATTGTTGTGGGTGGAGGAATACCTGCTAGAGAATTCATTTCTGCTGCTAGAGATCTAGGAGCAAGTGAAGCACAGTGTGATTGGTTAGGAATTAAACTAGCTAGAAACAATGCAGAACTATTGTGTGCAGGTCTTGGTGACATTGCGTATCCAAAGATTGTAGAAACTCTAGATGAACTAGAAGTCGCTGTGAAAATTGGAAAAGTAGTGCTGATGGGAGGCTTGATTCCGGGCCAATCTACTAATGCAGTTGCAGCACTTGCCGCTGAAACTGTGGCTGCAGAAACCCTGTTCAACGCAACAAATGTCGATGGAGTCTATGACCGAGATCCAAAAGAGTCAGGTGCTAAGCGATTCGATACAATTACCATAGTCGAATTGAAGAAGGTACTCTCTGGCGGTGGAACTAAGGCTGGTGAGTACAAGCTCTTTGATCCTATAGCTATCAAAGTCGTAGAACGCTCAAAGATTTCCACGGTCATATTTGATGGTGTAAACCCTGACAACCTTACCCGTGTCTTTCGTGGTGAGAATATCGGGACACGTATTGTCCATAATGATTAAGGTGAATAAATGATGAAAAAATTGCTTGAGAGTGTATTCGCTTCCCGTGCTCAGACCCGCGTTATCCAGCATTTCTTGGACCGTCCAAAGGATTTTTTCAATCTGAGCAGAGTAGCTAAAGAAACAGGACTGGCTCATTCAACCATTCATCGTGTCATGCAGCCTCTTGTAGATATGGGAATAGTCAAAGAGATTAAAGTAGGACAACAGATTCGTTTGTTCATTCTAGAAACAGAAGACCCCAAATCCAAGATAATTGCAGATTTTTATGATAGTATGAAACCTCATCTGGAAGAAACAGGAACAACTAAGTAATCCACGGAAATCGTTAAAACCGGTAATTATTCTAATTCTGTTACTCAAGCCGAGGTAGCCAAGTCCGGTCAACGGCGGTGGACTCAAGATCCTTCAAGCTGATGGCTTGACTCCCATGGGACATCCACTCCTGTAGGGGTTCAGGAGTTCAAGCTTCCATACATTTTGTATGGTTGGAACAAATCTCCTCCTCGGCACCATTCCCCCTTTGCAAATCTATTCTAGGAGAATAAAAGATACTCCACTAATGTAGTATATGTGAGAGTAAATCAGATTTGCAAATAGCCAAGAAGTTGGGTGTTACTCCTAAAGAAATTAGTGATGTTTTTGAAAAATTGGGGATAGACGCCCAGAGATATAGTCAAAGAGATATTGAGATAGGAAGATTGTATTATGCTTCTAGACTATCAAAGATAGATATTGCTAGAAAATTGGGAGTATCGTATAATACCGTAATAAGAACCTTCGATAAGTATGGATGGAAAAGCCTTCCACGACCAAAATCAGCAGATCCAGAGGAAGCTCGTAGACTCTATGAAAAAGGTCTGTTTCAAAAAGAGATTGCAAAGCAACTTGGAGTATCTTACTACACAATCGGTAATTACTTGCGAGAATTGGGTGTAGATATCAGAAAACGGGGATACAAATCAGATGAGAGAAGAGCAGAGGCAAGAAAAGAAAAAGCGCAACGGCATCTAAATAAAGTGAAGTCACTTCGAGATGAGAAATTTGGCTCTACATGTAGAATATGTGGAGTTGGTAGAGATGAGAGAAAAATCGCTATTCATAGAAAGGACTGTCAAAAACATGACGAAAAAGAGCTGTGGAGTCTAAAAGGACTCCGAAAACTGGATCCCGTGGAGTGGGCAGCACTCTGTGTTATGTGTCATAGAGGCGCGCATTGGGCTCATGATGATATGAGTGTTGGATTTGATAAACTAGAAGGAATGACACAACAAGGTAATCAACAGGATGACAATAAGACCAATCTAAAGGATGAAAAAAGTATGGAAGCCAAATTGGATAAAGAAGAAGCAAAGGCTGGTTCTATTGACAAAGAAGTAGAGGAAATGCGTAGAGATCTCTTTGGAGAAGATTGCTTTTTCTGTGGACCAGTTCCAGAAAATAAGAGATTGGTGATTCATAAAAAGGATGGAGAATCGCATGATAAAAGTGATCTATGGGATAAAGAGAAGTTACGGAATCTTAATAGAGATGAATGGGTCCCAGTATGTTCAAAACATCATCGCTATGTGCATTGGGCAATGAATTGGATCTATATGTCCTGGGAGGAGATTGCATCAGCATTTTTAGGAATACGTGAAAAGAATAAGAGCGAATAGCATAGAAAAACCGGTGTGTTTTCGAATCCCATCCTCGGCACCACTATTTTTCAATTAGGCTACTTCGATATTCTTAGTTATTTGTTTAGATCCAATTCATTCTTGTATGGGTCAATCTCACGAACAGCATCTCTCACAGCCACCAAGTTCTCAGGAGGGGTGTCAACTGTGACCACACAACCAGGAGCTACAATTAGACGTTTGAAACCGGCTTCATCAACAGCATTCAAGACTTGATCCCTTGCTTCATCAGGAGTACCTGTTCTCAACACTCCATTGTGATCAATTCCACCCAATGCAGTGATACGTGACCGCTGTTTACCTTCTTTCAGTGATAGAGCCGAGCTCTGATCCTCCCAATTGATTCCATCTACACCAGGGGTCTTAGCAATCTTATCAAACCGAATTTCTTCATTGTCTTCACGAGCATGAAGATGAATCATAATGAACTTGGCTTTTCCACGCAGTCTGGATATTAATTTGAGATCATAAGGATAGATGAACTCCTTGTAATAATCATCAGAGATGGATGACAGTGTGGAATGCTGTGATGCAAGAAATAGACCATCAGCTCCAGCTTCAAGTGTTGCCCTAGCAAAGTCAATCAATACATCAGTAATAAGATCAAGCGCACTCTTCAATATCTTTGGACTCTCATCTGCATACTTTATGAACTCGCGACCACACAATCTATCAGCAACCATAGGAGTATCAAAAATAGTGGCAATTGTAGGAACTGTTCCATGAGCATACTTGTGGATTAGCTCCACTGCACGAACCTGATTTCCGAACTCGCCAGCATTCACGTCGACTGGCTCTAACACCTCCCATCCTGATGAATCTTTGATAGGATAGGAAGTCATTGAGGTTGATCCTGTGATTGCACCATCATATTCTGCGGTACAGCCAAAGTCAATACATGGATAATGACCAAAGAATGAGATTTTGAGAAGATCATGGTCCATCTTCTTGTGAAACTCAATCTCAGCCTCAGCTAGACCCTCTGGAGTTCTATCTCTATCTGGATGATGTTTCCATAGAGATAATGGAATTCGGTCTCCGAGGTTTCCTAGTAGGGTTTCTTTTAGTAAATCAAACTTAGACATAGCATCTCTCTACATCTCATCGAGGATAATGAGGCTTTCGAAAAGACCAATAGGCATATGTCGCCAGCAAACATAAGAGTGGAATTACATCAATCTTCCAAGTCTACTTCAAAATGGAGGAAACCAGTTGTCCGATTTAACTGCTCTATTTGACCCCGATGCCATTATCAAACTAGAAGGGATCGATGAACTAGACAGAATGAGAGCAGTACCTAATCCATTTTGGAATCGGGCACGTTTAGAAGTTACATGGGGTCTACCGGTCATGTCAGGACTTGTAGAGAGTCCGCGGATAGCGGTTCAACCTATGAGAAAAGCAACACGTGAAGAACTTCTTTTGTACCACGATCCTGCATACATAGAAACTTTGGAACTCTTTGGAAATACAGGCACCGCATTTTCTGCACGCTTTGGTTTAGATACTGATGAATGCCCCATTTTTCCAGGCGTAGACCAATATGCAAGTTACATCGTGGGAGCAACGATAGATGCTATGATGAGTGTAGCTGATGGAAAATTCGAAGATGCAGTGTCCTTCTTTGGAGGGCAACATCATGCTACGGAGAGTCAAGCATCGGGCTTTTGTTACTATAATGACTGTGTTGTTGCAATAAAGAAGTATCAAGAGAAGTATCCCGGAAAGAAAGTGCTATACCTTGATACCGATGCACATCACGGTGACGGGACACAGAGTGCATTCTATGATGATCCTAATGTCTTGACTATTTCAATTCATGAACTCAGTATGGGATTCTATCCAGGAACTGGAAGACCTGAGGAAATTGGTATTGGTGATGGGAAAGGCTATTCAGTCAATATTCCATTACCACCTCTCACAGATGATGTTGAGTGGTGGAGAGCATTCGAGGATTTAGTGGTACCGATTTGGTTAGCATACGAACCAGACTTTGTTTTTTGGGAGGTGGGTGCTGACGCTTACATGAATGATCCATTGACTGACCTGATGCTGACTTATGACACCTATCAACGATTGTCTAAGACTGTGCGTCAACTTGTCCACTTAGGAACCAGAAAATTGGTTATGGTAGGTGGTGGAGGATACAACTCAGTGGCGGCAGCAAAAATCTGGACTATTCTACTAGCAGATATCGCAGACATTGCATTACCACCGACAATTCCAGCTGATTGGATAAGACTATGTCATAAACATGGTTTCCAAGTCAAACGGGGTGGGTGGACAAGCAGACCTTACAGATTGCCCTATGATCAATATCCTAAAATTAATAGAGCTGTTAATGAATCAATTAGGAAGGTCAAAGAACTCATTTTTCCAACATTCGGATTGGATGATCTGATTTAGAATTTTCTGATTGCTAAAGCACATCGATGATTGGTAACATCCTTGTACATTTCGAGTATCTTGAAATTTCTGAACACTTCAAGTAATTCTTCTTCAGTGAAATAATGGTGCGGTATACCACTCTCAGGTCCACTTTGTGGAATGAACGTCCCATCCTCTACTTGATGCAGTTTCCAATCATCTTCAGGGTTTTCTGGTTTCGGACCAAGAATTGGAACTGTAATGAAGAGAAATCCTCCACTCTTCAAGACACGTTCAACTTCTTTAACAGTAGTGAGAATATCTCGCATTAGGTTATGATGGATGACTTGAATAGAAATTACAGCATCAAAGAAATCATCAGGGTAGGGAAATTGTTCTTCCATTCTGTGTTGAATGACATCTGCTTCAAGTTCTTCATCCTTTAGCCATTTCACTGCTAAATCAAGTGCAGTTTTGGAGGCATCAAAACCTGATACTTCAAAATCTCCTTTGGAAAAGTGTACAAGGTGTCTTCCAGTTCCACATCCTAAATCGAGGATTCTTTTTACATCTGCATTTTTGAATATCTTTGTTAGTCGTGACATATCTGGATGTGAATCTACAAAGATATGCCCCTTTTCTTCGAAGATTTTTTCCCAGTCAGGCATACTTCTTCACAATTAAGAACCATTGATATGGATTTTGCTAATTTTCAAAGCATCGGGAGAAATAAAAGACAGAGAACATTAGTCATCTTTTCACTGATATTGGGAGAGAAACCTCATTGACACTAAAACGACGATACGTTGTACTGATTCTCGGTCTAATTGTAATGTTATCAGGAGTTACTCTGGCAGCAAGTACTCAGAGTGGCTTTGGGACTGTTAACGTAACAGAAGTCGACTTTCAAGCAGCAGATGGTTCTATGATTCATAGTACTTTGCAACGACCTACTTACGCTACTGCTACAGACCCACTTCCCGGTGTGGTTGTTATCCATGGTTCGCTTCAGAACAAGGAGTGGTTGATGGCATTTGGTATTGAATTAGCAAGACGAGGATTTGTAGTACTCACAATCGATGCTAATGGACATGGAAACTCGGACCCGGGTTCAGGAAGTGGTACTGCGGCATTGGATTACATTGCCGCCCTGGATTATGTTGATAGTTCACAGATTGGACTGATAGGACATAGCATGGGAGGAGGAATTTCGTGGAGTGCAATTGAGGATTCCAGTGTCTATGTAAGAGCGTTAGTTCTTGTTGGTGCAGGGTTTAGGTCAGGTGCATCCTATACTCCAAATACCCTCTTGGCTACAGGTAACTTTGATTCACTCTCCAGCTATCCTCACAACTATACCCAACTTGATCCATACTTCAATGTGACAGGAGTAGTTCCTGACACGACATATGGTGATTTCATCAACAACACTGCAAGAAGGGCTATCTTTCCGAGTACAAATCACCTCTTTGAAACAATTGATCCAATTATAGTGAGTGAGAGCATTGATTGGATGAAGAATAGTCTAAAGGGCGGAGTTGAGGATGAACACTGGATTGCCAGTTCCAGCCTTATCTATTCGTTTTGGCTTGCGGGTGGACTCATGGGACTACTAGGAACTCTACTCACAATATTCCCCATGATAGTGATTCTACTTGGAACATCTCTATTTTCAGATGTGAAAGGAATACCTTCGGAGGAACATGCAGGTGGTACAAAGTCATTATTGACGAATGGAACAATCTATGGTCTGATTGGTGCGATTACTTTCTTCCCATTCCTTTTAGTTGGAAATCTCTTATCGTACACAATCCCATTCCCACAATACAATGGAATACCAGTTATGACATGGATGACCGGTAGCGCACTTGTTGCACTCCTGTTTCTCTTCATAATTTTGCATTTCAGAAAACGAGGACAATCAGATACACCCAGTTTAACAATGCGGGGATTATTTGGAATTGGAAAGAACTACTTGACATTGGTAAAGACTTTCATCTTATCCCTCCTCATATTCGCATGGATGTATGTGCTGACTCTCTTGGTGGATATTGGATTCGTGCTAGATTTACGTTGTTTCTTACCAGGACTTCATGATCTAACGATAGCTCAAGCAACCATTGTGCCACTCTATTTTGTTGTATTCCTAATTTACTTCATTGTAGAAGGAGCTTGGTTGACAGGTCCGATGCTACAGAAAAGCTCTGGGACATGGTTCAAGAATCAGATGAATACAACTGTGAAAGCAGTCTTCATCAAGACCATTCCGTACCTATTTCTGATTGGTTTCGAATTTGTGGGCGGGTTCCTTGCAGGAGCACCTCTAGTACCTGGAATAATCGGATACTCTTGGTTGTTCTTCTATGCATTCACTCCATGGTTTGCAATCTGCACAGTAATTACCATGTTTGCATATCGTGTGACTGGTAATCGATGGCTTGGCGCAATGGTCAATGCATTGTTATGCGCGTGGCTCCTTGCAACAATTCTATCAATTAGATGATAAGCCAGTACGAAAGGTAACGGGTCTTTAATGACCCGTTCCTACTTCTTTTTCTCAGGATGAGTGAATAACCATTCAATTAGACCTGTGCCTGTAGTCCCCAGTTCCTTACAGGTATGAACAGCCATACCTTCGTAGAGCTCAGTAGTACCTCCAGGAAACTCGCGTGCAAATCGAACAAAGCTCTTGGGAGTGATTAATTTAGATCGTAGATTATAGACAGAACCATCAGTTCCTACAATTCTTGTCTTAGCACCTATGGGTGCACCAAACTCTGAATGGGTTTCTGTAGCAACGTCAACGCTCTTGATTGATTCATGACCATCAGCATTACTGATTCCTCCGGACGAGTGAACAGCACCCTTGACTTCATCGCGACGAAGACCAATAGAAACATCATCAAACTGGGCGTGAAGGGCAAACCAACTCTCTATGTGCCAGTCTCGAGACCCCCAGCTCTTATCGCGTTCACCATATCCCTTGAATTTTACAATCTTGCCATCTGGAAATTCTATTGTACCATGAGGTGCTCCTGATTGCTCAAAGTGCCCAGCCCAAGAAGTACCGCTACCACTCCCAAAGTCATACGCAGGAAATCTTGCAGGCCAAACAATGTCAGCCTTGATTTTTTCTCCATTGTAGATAATGTGCCATTCTTTCAGTGGTTCGATCAACTTGTATGTTAGTATGCCATCAGTTAGTGATTCCGAGAAATCATCAGAAAATGGCCCATCAGGTTCTTGAAAATAGACCTCACGTTCATTGTCATAAAAGAGTGCGAAGACAAATTCCCTCTTCTTTGTATTCGGGAGTAAGCCAATAGTAGAAAATCCAGAAATCCCAGTATCAAGATCAACCCAATTGAAGTAGTAACTCTCTCGCCAATCAGGTTTTTCATCAGCAGTATGAGCATACTCATCGGATTCTGTGAGTTGTGGTGTACCTTTCATTCTACAAAACTCCTATTCGGGTAGTAGATAGAGAGTAGGATCATCTTCCATGTCTTCGTCAAACCGACCGAATCGAAGGAATGCGGGGTCAGCATCGTTATCCATGAAGAATGGTACATATTCATCAATCACTAACTGAGAGATAGTCCAATCTATCTTGTCTGTGATACCTACTCTGTCAGTATATCGAACAAATCCTCTCCAGTAAGCTACTGCACCCGCAAGCATGAGTTTCTTCTTATCCCATTCTGCGTACTTCATGTAGAGTTCAGAAAGTGCTGCTTCTGCGGCATCCGCATAAGATGGTAACTCATCGAGTCCCAGAGATACAATCTTTGAGCCCCTTTCAGTATATGCTGCAACATTTGTGACAAGACCAGAGTAGTCACCAGGCTCGATAGTCATCGTACCAATATCATTGAATGTGGCGGTGGCTCCCTTGATAGTCATGGCTACACCCAATTTAGCAGAAGGCATCTTTGTTTCAGTATCAGACCAAGGAAGCCAAAGGTCTCCTTGCCCATCATGAAGTCTAGTGAACTCTGAAATAACAAGTATCTCATCATCAGAGATTGGATAAGGTCCATGATCTATCAACTTGGCTCGAGCTTCACACTCGTCCATGAATGCATATAGCTCCACCTGACCTAGAGAACGCCTAATCTTCTTCACCTGTTCTGCATTAACTGGCTGAAGGTTATCCTTCAACCAATTCAAAGAATCATCTCCCAAGGCGAGATTCTTCCCACCAGACTGTGCAACAGTAGGTTCTCCCGTGTTGAAGTAGTTTGTACCTAGTTTATACCATTGCTCCAACATCCATTTCCACTGATTCCGTTTTTCTTGGGGTTCATTTTTCGGATCATCTTTACACTTCTCAAAGACTATTCCCATTCTTCCAAGGGAATAATACAGCCAGAGATACGTGATGGAGAGAGCGTTGACTTCAGATAGAAGGGTCTTGCTCTGTTTCGCAAGCTCCTCTGGCGTTATTTTAGTCCAGACCTGTTTCATGACATCATAGAGATGGTCATACGTATGGTAACATGACACAGAGATGTACTCGTTTGTTGGAAAGATCTCAGACTCCAAAAGACCACGCTCAGCCAGAATGTCTGAAAAAGTATCAGAAACGTGTTTAATCATCTTGTTTGTATCGCCAGTATCCATTATCATTACTCCTCTTATTATTCATAATCTAAAGCAGGGCTCATGAAAACGTGAGTATTAAGCCTTTCAGAATTCTAACGTGAAGCTTATTACATGCCAAATGTGTCACGCGGAGAGTCTGAGGAAGGATGTCAAGTTGAAAGAGGTCGCACGAGGACTCATCTCACTGAAACGTACAGCAGAGGGAGAACTAAGGTACATCACCACCATGAAAGAAGTAATCCAGCTCCTGAAGGAGGGTGCTGATGGAAAAATTGTCCTCGTAAAAGATGGTGGAACCACGTTCTTAGCACCAATTCTATCAAAGCTTGCAGGCGTGGTCTGCATAACTGGAGCCCTTGGATCACACCTTGCTATTGTTACTAGGGAATTCGAAATACCAGCGCTGATGGGGACTAAAGTAGAGCATCCCGAGAGTTTAGATAGAAAACATGTGATGATTAGACCTGATGAAGGAACTACTGGCGTACTCTTGTTACGGAGTGAGTGATTAGTTGCAAATGGTGCACTCTCTTGAAGACATTCAACCAAAAGATGTTGAAATTCATGGAGGAAAGGCAGCAAATCTTGCGAAATTGGTACATTTGGGATTTCTTGTTCCAAGAAGTCTTTCCATTTCCAGTAATGCATTTGTCCAAATGGTAGAGAGTAATCAAGAGTTTGTTAGTTTACTAGAAATAATAGACGATTCTGATGATTTTGAAAAGATAATGGAGATTTCTGCTAGTTTGCAGAAAATAATAGGAGACTATAGCTTACCAGAGATTCTGGAAACCGAGGTTATTGAGAAGTTCAAACACCTCCAAGAGAAAACTAAGAACAGTGAGCTTGGTTTTGCTGTACGTTCTTCAGCAACAATCGAGGATCGTACCGATATCTCGTTTGCTGGCCAGGCGGAGAGTTTTCTCTGTGTGAATAATCAAACGGACATCCTTGAATCTGTAAATATGGTGTGGCAATCTGCGTTTTCGGAACGTGCAGTAGTCTACCTAAAGACAAAAGAAATTCCCATGAAACAGGTCAAGATGGCTGTCATTATTCAGGAAATGATTCCAGCAGATATCTCGGGCGTGATGTTTACGGCCAATGTTGTCAACAATAGTACTGAAGAGATGTTGATCAATGCAACATGGGGTTTAGGGGACTCTTTAGTTTCAGGGAAAATAGTGCCGGATACCTACATTCTGACTAAGAATCCATTGAGTGTGATTCAAC
Source organism: Candidatus Thorarchaeota archaeon (assembly GCA_030612005.1). Taxonomy (GTDB): domain Archaea; phylum Asgardarchaeota; class Thorarchaeia; order Thorarchaeales; family Thorarchaeaceae; genus SMTZ1-45. The sequence goes on from JAUWOU010000040.1 coordinate 20,860, forward strand.
GTGTTTTAGGCGGGAAGGAATTCACATCTCTACCTGCGAGAAATCAACCAACCATATCAAAAACTCCAACGAACAAACAATCTGAATTTTCTCTGGATGAGCAAACGCTGTTCGATATTGCGGATGTTGGAATGAAAGTCGAAAGTGGTATGGAATCCCCTCAGGATATCGAATGGTGTATTCGTCCCGATGGCGACCTTGTAATTCTTCAGTCAAGACCAATAACTACGCTCAGCGTGCCTTCATCTCATGAAGTGAAGTCCCTGGAATAACCGTAATTGCCTGTTCAGGACATGCTTCCACGCACTTCATACAACCAGTACATTTCGAAAGCCAAATTGGATCAATTCTCCAAATCTCGGGATTGTGAGGGTCTGGATGGTCATCCTCTAACGTAGGATGCATAAGAAATATTGCGGGATCACATATTAGAAGGCATTTTCTACAATCACGAGGATCGGTGTTTGCTTTGGAATGACACTTGGAATAGTCCACCTTGATAACTGTCTTTTTTACCATTAGAAAAACCTCAGTACTTTCCTGCCTGTCCTGGGACATCCTCACGTGGGAGCAGATTGAGTGCATCATGCTCGCACGCATGTCTACATACTCCACATCCGAAACATTTGTCCAAGTCTACAATTACTCGCTTTATTGATGGAAGATACCGTAATGCACTGAACTGACACATCGAAACACATTCTTTGCAGCCTTGGCAATTATCAATGTTAATATCGATTACATATTCACCCTTGTAAACGGTTCTCAAATCAAAATCGTTCCTTAATCTGAGACCACCACATTCGGGAGTTTCACATGAACAGATTGCATTAATGTAAGGTACAGGTTGGAACCATACAGAAGCAACGTATCCTTTCTCGTTCTGTTCCTGAAGTGCCTCAATTGCTTCTTCACGATCCAATCGATACTTTACACCTTCTGGAATGTACCGTGTGTGTTTTTCAATGACTTCAGATAATTGACCAAAGTTGATACATACTGCATCCTTGACCCCTCTCTGCATCCATCTACAAATACAGTAGTTCTTGATTATGGGTTCTGCAGCAAGATTACCAATGATATGCTGAGCATCTTCGAGTGGGAGAACTTGACCAAAATGGCCATCGGCGCGTGCCGGATTCCTATTCTTCTTCTCGCTATGTATTTGACCTTCAACAAGGCTGCGAATCACTCTACCTATGATAGGCATCTTCATCTTATATCCCAGACCGATAGAGTTGAATCCCATTATCTTACGTAAGAATAGGGTTTCCATGTTCTTCCATTGTTCTTCAAGGTATGCAGTGACATTGTACTCGTCAGCTAGCTCGTTTTGGTATAATCTAGCATTCTCGTACCATTTGCCACCGTCTCCATGTTTTAGACACCACTCACACATTGATATCACCTAAGCAGCTGACTTTGGGTCTAATTGCTATATTTAAGACACTCGATATACATTAGAGATATTTTACTATGTTGATAGAAGAACTTCAAAAGAAAACTGACTTTTTCTCCGAGATTTTGTATAGAGAGGGCATCGAGGAGTCCCCAAATGATTAGACTAATTGGTGTTCTTACACATATGAGAATCTCCAGAATCTGCATAATTAACACCAAACTTGTAACATCAGTTGATGTACCTGTATGAGAAAAGCTCCGCTTAGGAATTAGTTTCTGTAAAAAAGATAGATTCCTACTCTCCACTCACTTTATCAGAAATAATACAAAAAGAAAGGGAGAAGGAAGGCTTAGAGCCTTCCTAATCTAAGTTCTATTCAACTCGATTCTTGATGAGACTCTCTACGACTGTTGGGTCTGCTAGTGTAGTAACATCGCCAAGATCGTCAACCTGTCCAGCTGCAATTCTCTTGAGAATTCTCCTCATGATTTTACCAGAACGGGTTTTTGGTAGTGCGTCAGCCCACTGGATCTTCTCTGGGGTTGCAATCGGTCCAATGTCAGCACGAACATGCTTTCGTAGGTCTTGTCTGAGTTCTTCAGTCTTTTCGACTCCCATCTTCAAAGTGACGAAGCAGTAAATGCTTTCTCCCTTAATTTCGTGTGGGAACCCTACAACTGCACACTCAGCCACTGCAGTATGCTTGACTAGTGAAGACTCGATCTCAGCTGTACCGAGTCTGTGACCGGAAACCTTGAGAACGTCGTCAAGACGACCCATTACGAAGAAGTAACCATCTTCGTTGAAGCGGGAACCGTCACCAGTGTAGTACATTGGATCTCCAGTTTCAGGATCCTTGAACTGGGACCAGTAAGTGTTAATCCAGCGTTTGTGGTCACCATAGACTGTCCTCATGAGGCCAGGCCAGGGTTTCTTGAAGCATAGATATCCACCCTCGTTAGCACCAACGGGAACACCATCTTCAGCAACGATGATGGGTTCCAGTCCAAAATAAGGAAAGGTTGTACTACCAGGGATTGTAGCATTGGCACCAGGTAGATGTGTAAGAATAACTCCACCTGTTTCAGTTTGCCAGTAGGTGTCTACAATCGGGCACTTTTCCTTTCCGTCTATTTCGTGATACCACATCCAAGGTTCAGGGTTGATAGGTTC
>JAUWOU010000192.1 GCA_030612005.1 Candidatus Thorarchaeota archaeon
ACATCCATGAGAACTCTGTTTTCTTCAGGGAGTTGATGAGCTTGTGCTGTTTCATGGCATCAGTGAACCTGTCGTCACCCTGATTGTTCTTGTACTGTGAATACGTTGTTCGAGACCCCAGTTGTAGGCAAAACGAGCTACTCCTGCATGTTGAGCAAGGGAGGACCTCTGGATGTTATTGGGGTCCAGTTCATACCTGTAAGCTCTGTTGATCAACATTCAGGTTCGGTATTGGGTCTTGCTGGGAGCTAATAAGCTCATACAAGAATAGTTTCTATTCAACTATTGGTTTCATTGATGTCCAGGTTTGTCCAGGATTTACGCAGCTGTTGATTACCTCATATTCTCTATCTGTTTTCTCCTTTTGTACATTATCGGCGTGGCAAAATCTGCCGTTATTGAATACTTGTGTCAATTATAGTAACAATGTTTCAATGAGGAAGTAGAAGAATGAAGCTGTTCCTATATAGAATATCATCACTGCGAATGCACCAATTATCTTCATCCAAATTTTCTTTTCCCTAACAAATTCATAACACAAGAATAGTGTTAGCCCAAGGAACAACTCTGGCATAATGATATACCAAGCAAGATTTCCTGTCATTCCAGCAACTGTAGCAGACCACGATGGAAGGGTGACTAGCGTTACTTCTGAGCTAACAAATATCAGGACTGCGAGTATCGACACAATACCGTATGTCATTTCCAATGATTTCCTCTTCTGAATCTCTTTTCCAATGAATAGGATTATGAAGAAAGGTATCGACCAAAGTCCTGCCATATAGAGTGGAATAGAACCACCTATCATTGGTAAACCACCTGGTGGAAATACGAGCGCACCAAGCGTTTCTGCAAGATACCAGTCTGGAAAAATCATGAATAGACTTAGGATGAAACTGAACAACCAGATGCTTTTCCATTCTTCGTGCCCTTTCGTATAGAATCCAACTATGATAAGTGCATTATAGAGAATTACTAGAATCAACAATTTCCCATCTACCAGAACTCCTGGAAATGGAAAGAGTAGGGTAATAGCTGCAAGTATGGCAAAGATCACATGGATTAAGATGAAATCCTTGATTGACTTATCCTTAAGCAATTGCATGAAGTTTGGGAAACAGAAACATGCCTATAAATTGTAAGAATATATTTCTATAGCGATTTTTTAAGGAAATCTACGAGTTCTGAGTTCATTTGTGAGACATGTTCACCCAACCAGAGTACATGTCCTACGTTATCCAGTCTGTATAATTTTGCATTCGGGATAGATGACACTGAAAATTCAGCATTAGAAAATGAAACATCCTTATCAACTGTCCCGTGGATTACGAGTGTCGGGCTTCTGATGTCCTTAAGGTTCGAAAAAGACACTTTTTGAAGTTGTTTCAAGTCGTTATTTAGACCAGCCAATCTCGAAGTCAGTGGACAGGTCGTTTGAATGAATCTTTTGTACCAAGAAACTTGTTCAGGATTCAACATCACCTGTTCTATGTAGGTGTTCATTTTTTCAGGTTCAAGATTAACAGTTTCCTTGAAGCTTTCTTTCATCGATAATGCAGGCCATCGTCTTGTCACTATATCAAAAATCCAAACACCAATATCCGCCATAAATCCGGACAGGAAAATCCGACCAAGTAAGGATTTGGTTTGACTCTCATCAACAGTATACTGCTGGCTGACAGCTGCCATTAAGACAAGGGCTTTTACTCTATCTGGATAACGTAAAGCAAAATGAATCGCAGGTGGACCTCCTGCAGATGCTCCAATGATTGCGACCTCTGTGATTCCAAGTGCGCTCAACAGAGCATCAATTGCATCTGCTTGTTGCTCAAAGGTTTCTCCTGTACTCAGAGGTGTGCGAAGATATCCTGGTCGGGAGATTGCCAATAGGGAAAATCCTTCATTGATCCACATGTCCATGTCTAGCAAACTCTGGTCATAGCCACCTGGTCCTCCGTGGAGCAAGAGGATAACAGGACCGCTGCCCTTCAAGGCATATTCAATTTCCCCCGCAGATGTATTGACAACTTCACTGTTTCTATAAAGAACTGATAGTAAGATTCGCTTCCATCGCCTGAATGTGATGACAATCCATACAAATAGTAACACGGTGAAAACAATAGCAATCTCTAGAAGCATAGTGTGTCCAATCAATGTGGTGGTATATTATTCTTTTCGCTTTCAGAACCTCCAATCGCGAAAGGTGAGAAAATCAGGCTAAGCTTTATCTTCATTCACGCTAGTACGGGCGAAGCGTATAGGAGCAGCCACTACCAATTACTGTCTTTTCCTTATACGTAATTTGGGAGATTAGAATATGTCAGAAAAATTAGGACAACTAGATATTGTATTCATCGTTGATAACACAGGATCTATGGGTCCATATATTCAAAATGTCAAAACAAAAATCCTGGAGATCATCCGCACAATAAAGAAGGAGGAGTTGTGCCATAGACTCAGGGTTGGTTTAGTTTCATATCGAGACCATCCTCCAGAGGAAACCACGTATATTACCCAAAAATACGAGCTTTCTTCAGACACTTCAAAAATTGAACAGAATGTCCTGCAAATGGATGCATCAGGTGGTGGTGATGGTCCCGAAGCTGTATCTACAGCACTTCAAGTGATGAATAAGATGGAGTATCTCATTGAATCTGCCAAGATTGCAGTTCTTATTGGAGACGCACCACCTCATGGTGTCGAGTCTGGAGATCGCTGGCCACAGGGTACACCTGATGGTGCAAAGTGGGATCTAGAAGCAAAGAAGGCTTTCGACAATGGAGTTGTAATCCACACAGTAGGATGTTTCCCCGAGATTACCAGTTATGCGAATGGTGTTGCAACCTACGAGAAAATTGCAGACCTATCACAGGGAAGATTCATCCCTCTTGAAAAAGCCGAGCTGCTTGTCAATATCATTACTGGACTTGCTGTCGAGGAAATCGACAAGATCGCAATTCAGAAGTCAATTCTTGAGGACCTCGGTGTTAGCATGGAAGATTTCCCTGCTGATCAAGAGTTCACCGATGAGAAGATATCTGAGATGGTCGCGAAGGTTCAATCTAAAGGTGTCAGGAAGAGAGCAATGGCTGAAAGGTCAGCTTCAGCCCCCGCTACCCGTAGTGAAGACCTTGCGGTCGAAGCACAAGAAATTGATGAAGCTGACATCCGCGAGGCTGTACGACAGCTGAAATCAAAATCCAGGAAATAATTATTTTCCCCCGGTGCTGCAACAAGCAGCACCACACCACTTTTTACTTTTCACTGATGAAGAGATTTTGAGTAGAGCCTTAGAAAGCCATATCTTCTATAACTCTTACATCATTCGAATCTTGCTTGAGTATCCAAGTCCCTATGTCCAACTGAACGCGGCTAGGAAATTGCGCGATTTTCCCATAACTCGAGTAATTGCTGCATTGTATGATGCAGTATGTGATATTGAATATTTAGTTAGAAATCATGCATCTGAATCTCTTCTTTTCATTCATGGACTTGAACCAATGATTTCCGATCATAGCGAGATTTTCGGTCTTATATGCACTGAACGTGATCCTGAGAAGGAAGAATGATACAGCTGAGGATGCCGCACATAGATACAAGAGAGCTGAGAATATGCTAAAATCGCTCTTCGGGAAGGATGAATGAGTATGAAAGAGTTCGTTCTAGATGGCAAGAACATGACTTCTGTTGAGAACTTCTATCAGGAAGTCGAGAGAGTCCTTTGTCCTAGTCTCCGTAAGATGGGAAGAAATTTGCATGCATTCAGGGACGTATTGCGAGGTGGATTTACAGCCTTTGATGAAGGTGAAACTATTCATCTTTGGATTATTCACAAGAAACACATGAAGAAACACCTTCAGGAAGGATTTGTAATCTCGATATTCAGAGCACTTGAAGAAGCTGAAAATGTTTTGATACTTAAAGGTCCTCCAACTGTTGAAACAATGGATTAAGGGATGATCAGTTCAATCATCCGATTTCAGTTTCCTGACTGATGGCCAGTACATCTCAGTCGTGGTTGATTTGCTTGTCCTCTGCTAAATTGAGAATGCTTAAGACTAGAAAATCCTATGAGAACTTAGAAGTTATTGTGGGGTTGGAGTGGATTATGAGTATTGAGAAACCAATAAGCAATCTAGTTCTTGGAATAGTCCTAACCATTCTCATATGTTCAATCTTCATGGTTCCGAACGTAGGTATGAATGCAAATCAGAATCTCTCCCAACTGGAGATAATACACGAACTGGATTTATCTTATACTACACATGGTCCAATTCAGATTCTTCAAAATAGCGATTTTAATTCTTTGGGATTTCCGGGCGATGGAAGTGAATCGACACCGTACAGGATTGAAAACTTATCCATTTCAATCGCATCGGGATATTGCATTGATATTAGAAATACAAATGCCTATTTCAACATCAAAAACTGTCTACTTGAATTAACAACAACTACACAGACAAGGGGAATAAATCTCTATCAGGTTTCTAATGGTAATATCAGTGACTGTATTGTGGATTCACCCTTTTTGGGATTGCATTTCGAAGAATCAGAATCCATTCGGTTGGAGAATTGTTCACTTCTCAATTGCGATTATACCGCAATTGAAATTTTGGACTGTGAAGATATCACATATAGTGGAAGTGCGTTAGGATGTAGAATCTATCTGAGTGGTGATCTTTGGACATTTGGATACTATTCCATCATAGTAATGGATTCCCGAGAAATTTCCATTTTGAATACTACGAGGAATCCAGGTTCAGTACTCGGTATTGTAATTCAAAGGTCAAGTGATGTAGTCCTCACGAACAATACATTTGATGCCATTGAATGTGATTCAATTGAGTCTTGCATCTTTCAGAACAATACTTTGTCAGGAAACATCTGGACTAATCTGAACCTTAGAGATTGCCTCGATATAAGCATCCTCAATAATACTATCGAGGATGGAATTTTCTTTAATCTCTTCAATAGTGAAATGAAGAACTGGATGCTCGACATTGCAGACAACACAGTAAAGGGAAAGGAGCTTGGCTATTTTGTAAATGAGTCATCGATTGAAATCGATGGACATGACTATGGACAAGTGATTCTTATCAATTGCAGTGACTCATTGATTGAGAACGGCACTTTCTCAGATGTTTCTGCGCCACTAACCATTGTGGGTTGTAACAATAGCAGAATTGGTGAGTTAGAAATAACAGGAAGTCGAGAATATGCAATCCAAATATCTCATTCAAACTCGACAACAATCAGAGATGTAGAAATTATGTCAATATGGGGTGATGGAATTCTTGCAATGGATTCACTGGACACCATTATTGAAGAAAGCAAAATCGAAGACTTGAATTGGTTATCAGGTGGTACTACGAGTGGTATTCGTATTCTATATTCGGATGGAATTATTTTACATGATAATAATATCACAAATTCGGGAAATGGAATATTTCTAGAAAATTGCACAGCAATCGTAGCCAATAACAGCATACTAGCTGGGAATTATAGTGACATTGCCTTACATGCTTCGACACCTTGCATTATCAAGAATAACACATTGACGACAGGTATAGGACTATACATACCTGATACTAAAGACACAAGTTATTTCGATCATGAATTCTCTCAAAACAAAATTGGCACTAAGCAGTTTGGATACTTTTTCCAAGAAGTAGATTTGAACATTGACGGGTCTTTGTATGAACAGGTCATGATCCTTGATTGTGACAAT
>JAUWOU010000235.1 GCA_030612005.1 Candidatus Thorarchaeota archaeon
TCTTTGCAAACCCACGGGTTCTGGGAAGACGATTGAGGAAACTGAAACAACTACATAAATCTCTATCACGAAAGGAAACGGGGAGCAAGAACAGCGAAAAGGCGAAATTACGACTTGCAAAGATGTACCTTAATATCTTCAATATCCGACATGACACACTCCACAAACTGACGACCTACATTGCCAAGAGCCACAGTAAGGTAGTGATAGAGGACCTGTTAGTGTCATGGATGCTGAAGAACCGAAGGCTTGCAAGAGCTGTAGCAGATGTTGGGTTCTACGAGTTCAGAAGACAGTTGGAGTACAAGTGTGGGTGGTACGGTTCTGAGCTTGTCATTGTATCAAGGACCTTTCCTTCATCGAAGATGTGTTCACGTTGTGGACACAAGAAGAAGGATCTCTCTCTATCAGAGAGGGAGTATCATTGTGAACAGTGTGGGTTGATGATTGATAGAGATCTCAATGCTGCACTGAACCTGGTCGCCGTCAGTTTGCCGGAGACACTAAACGCCTGCGGAGAGGAAGTAAGACATAGCAAGTCTTCCGAGATTTGCAATGCAGCCTCGATGAAACAGGAACCGAACATCATCCCGGACTACATGTCTAGGAATGTCTAGGTTTCGGGGAACGGCGCATGAGCCTCTTCTACCTCCTTTTTTGTATGACAAACTTTGAAGAGTGTTTTTGTCACAATTCTACTTGATTGGATTACAGGAAGCATGAGCGCTATATGCCAGGCAAACCACATGAGGATCTTGACTCGCTGTTTAATCGTGCTACACGATATCAGGAGTTTGGAGAATCTATTACTGCACGGGACACATTCCTCGCTGCAATAGAGATTGATCCATTATTTGCAAAAGCTTGGAACTCTCTTGGTGGGGTCTATGAAGGGCTCAATGATATTGATAACGCACGTGAATGTTTCAAAAAAGCATCATCCATTGAACCTAAGTGGATTGATCCTATAACCAATCTTGGATTGCTTGAATTCTCTCAGAAATCTTACAAAGAATCTAAGGAAGCTCTCTGCAAGTATATGGAGCTGGGTGGCAATAACATTGAGATTCTAGTAAATCTTGCTCGTTCTTCATTCCACTTAGATGATTGTAAGACTGTTCAGGAAGTAACTTCTCTTATCATCGATATGGATAAGGAAATCTACGAAGCTTGGGAGATGCGTGGGCTTTGTCATGCCAAGAATCTCAAATTCAATTCTGCACTTGTTGCACTCAATATGGCTCTGGAGTTTGATCCTCGGTCCATAGTAGCACTGAATGCTGTAGGGGATATCTGTTATGATTCATCTAACTATGATGGTGCAGTAAGCTTTTACGAGCCAAGCTTGTCTAAGCGTAAGAGTCAACCTCGAGTATTATTACGCCATGGGACCTCTCTCTGGTTTCTAGATAGATGGGGTGAAGCGATAGATTTCCTTGAGTATTATACCGAACTAGCTCCAGATGACCCTGTTGGATGGAACAACCTTGGAGTTGCCTTGAGAGAGAAAGGTGAAGTGACAAGGTCTCTTGATTGTTACAAACGAGCACTCCAAATAGACCCTCATCTTGAAGCAGCATTGAACAATATGAAAACTGCGATGAACAAAGTGATGATTACTTAGATTCCATCAGAGCATTAATGCTTGAAATAAGAAATCCTACTTTCGTGCAAACACACCTAAAGCGTCCTTCTTTCTTTCTACATCTCTAAATCCCACCTCGCGAAGTCGCTTAATAACTCCCTTTTGCACATCACGTCTGCGATATTTTGCTCCTGGAGACCCTACATAATGAAAGAGAATCCCCCTACGTTTCAATACTCGGTACATTTGTGAATAGAATTCGCGAGTGTACAGGCTAGAACCCAATGCGAATGTTGGAGGATCATGAAGAATAGAATGGAATCTATTATCTTCGAAGTCATGTATCTTCTCAGTAGCATCACCATGAACAAGGGTCACTTTCGGATTCGAAAAGAGTTCTCTCGACCAAGGATTGATACTTGATAGTTGGATGACATCATCATCCATCTCTATTGTTACAATGCTCCTGATTCCTCTTTTGAGACACTCTATTGCAGAATATCCAAGACCTGTACAAATCTCAAGCATGTCATCTCCGGTTTTTGCGCAAAGTTTAGCCTTCATTGCTGCGTCCTTTATTGGGTCCATATCTTTTACCCGGTGCATTGCGACTCCTGAAATCACTAATGCAGGGGCAGTTCCTGCGCCTGATGGCATCAACTTGTAAAACTGAGACCCACTAATTGCCGCTTTGAAAGCCTCTCCATCCTCAATGAAATATACTGTATTGGGATCCTTTGTTATCTTGCGTAATTGAGTAATATCCCAATTTGGATCACTAAGACTCACCTTAGTTGTTGACCGACCTAAGTCTAGAGAGATAATAATCTCTTCAACATCTTGTTCCAGAGCATCTAGTATCTCTTTAGCTACTGTTGAATCAAGAAAATACTTCATCAATGAAACACAAGCGGAACTCCTTTTGTAGTTATCACAAATGGTAAGCTATTCATTCCGCGCAATTATATACCAGATTGTTGCTCTCTCCTTTGAGAGTGATTCTTTGGAGCGAGCATCTTATCACAAGAAAATGTACACAATCGCAGCGATTTGGAATTGGATACTAGCCGTAGGCTTTCTAATACTGCCAAGAATTGACATTGGCCTCTTCTCCCTTGCAGGACCAATGGATCCGCCAAATACTCTTCTCTGGTTTGATTCATTCTTTGGTTTGGTTTTTGTATTTGGACTGGGTTTCTACTTCATCAGTAAAAGCACTACTGAAAATCATGGTCTCATTAAAATTTCAATATTCGAGAAGTTTTGGGTTTTCACTATCACTTTATACTACTTCTTAATCCCCGAAGCCTCACTTTTGGCAGTAGGGATAGTAATAGTAGACCTGCTCTTTGGTATATTATTCATTGAAGATCTAAGAGCAATTTTGAAGACAAAGGCCCAGTGATCTACTAATCAGCTCGGAACATCCGAGATAGGAGATTATCTTTCCCCATACTGATAATATGGTGGAGCTATCAATAGAGATGATACCATGCCAAAACAGAGCACAGACATAGCTGAACTGGAATTATCTGGATGGGATGAAATTCGCAAAGCCCTTGAGGAAGTTGAAGAGCTTAGAAAGAATGGTCTAGATGCTCGTGTCGAGGTCGTTGATTGTAGAAACCTTAGTGGTGTGCGTGTTACTCTGCGCTCTTTCAGAGAATTACAGGAATACATTAGTTATCGTTTCAGTAGGATGTTAATAACTGGGTTTACTTCAACAATTCCTTTGGATGATTTTGAACGACTAGTAGCAGAAACATCTACTAATCTTCTTGATGACTCTGAGAATATACGCGGTCGATTTCTGGAGTGTTAGAAGCCACCTTCTCAGTTTATATTTCAGTTTTCTATCCCTGAAAGTATGGACCGATTTCGTCTTCCAATTGACCAGATACAACTCAGTCAGATCTACATCAGTTCAGACAAGCTCTCTGAAGTTATGAAAGCATTTGAATCTGGTAAAGAAGATGAATTAGAACCAATCCCTATCAAAGAGCTTGATGGTAACCTCGTTTCCACTGATGGTCACACACGGCTTCTTGCATGGCACCTTCATGGATACAAAGAAGTTGAGTGTGAATGGGAAGATGTCGAGATGGATTGGGATGCCTATCGGATTTGTGTTCAATGGTGCAGAGAAGAAGAGATTCAATCCATAATAGATCTCAAGGAAAGAATTCTCAACCCCGAAGACTATCAGGTTTTGTGGCTAGATCGCTGTCGCATCATGCAGGATGAATTGACATTAAAACGAAAAACTCATTGATTATGTTATCTCTGAAGGAGCTTTGTTCAGACCTATTGCGTTAAGCAAAGCCCATTATAA
>JAUWOU010000234.1 GCA_030612005.1 Candidatus Thorarchaeota archaeon
GGATTTTATCCTGATGGAAAGGTTCGTGATACTGATTCTAAAAATTCTTCATACAAATACGAAGAAATTATTGTAGTCGACGGTGCGGAAATTGGCTTATCGATTGAAGCCGATAATCGGCGACTTCCTATCAATAAGATGACTAATGATAAGTTGTTGGAATTCGTTTCAACAGTCAATGGATATTATTATGATTCTGAATACTACCCTAGTGGATTATTTCCTTGTCTTTTATATTCAGGGATGAGAATTGATGGTCTTGATTCAACTTCATGTCCAATTACCCGTGCATTGAAGAGTATGACATCAATTGGTCCACCTTTTCGATCCAAGGGTAGAGGTATAACATGGATTGACATTGAAAAAGGTGGTGCCACTGTAAATTTGACCAAGAGCTCTATTGAGGAACCAAATGCACTACATCAACATGTAGATACATTAGAATCCCTTTCAATGAAATATCTGGATATTCTTCTTAGGTCTCCTTATGTGGATGAAATGCTGAAATTTCGTGTCAGATTTCAACTAGCAAAAAATCTGACATTTCTTTCAAATGATACTAGAACTGATTATTCATTCGCAAATTCTACCAACAGGGCACCTTTGATCGATACACTCAGGCATGCATCTCATGTATATAAAACTGAAATTAAAGAGAATGATTTTCTTATACAAAACCTAATCAAAGGTTGGTTTTGCATTAATTCTAAGGCAAATCGGCATCAATCTCTCATAGATGAGATGAACGAAGATAAAGATGGAATATACTATTTGGATTTTCAGGGATATGGAACCTCTCGTTCTAGGATATCTACAAAATTACTCGACAGATTTTCAACAGAACACATTCATCTAATTCTTCCATATCCTGGTATTGTTCTTGAAAACGTGATGAAGTATCATCTATCAATTAACAAATATTCCTTTGTAATGGATTGTATGTTCTCTCAATCATATTATCATGCTCCTGATGACATATCGTTCACTGCCCAGTCACCAATACAATTGTTTCGCCGACCTGGTTTGAATACTCGATTTACTTCAGAGTTGGAGCAAATCATTTTAGATTACTATCAGAAATTCATTGAATTTGGTGGACTTGGTATTCTTGGTGCTGACATCTTCTCACTGATTCTAGATACTGAAAATCAATCTGCACATGACCGGAGTGCTATGTTTCAGCGCGAAATGATAAAACGTTCAGTTCAAGATATGGCTAGTATTTACAATATTGGAAATGAGATTTATGGTTCTCTTTCTACGATTGCGATTGGATACAGAGGTAAAGGAATAATCGAATTTACTCGTTATATTGAAAATGCAGCTACTACCTTATTCGATTTACTTGATATCAAATAGTAGATGAATTCGGTGATGAATAGCTGCAATACCTGCAAACCGAGGCTATGACCTACCCCAGAAGTCCAACAATAGAAGAGATTGTTGGAAAAAGATACACGATAGTGCTTGTTTAGTGACTTGAATGGGTTTGAAGTACCTACCGAGCATAAACAGAACGCATGTTGAACTTCTATCATCAAGGGCACAATCAATAGGTTTTGAGTTCTTCATTTCCCTTGTGAAATGTTATGACTGATGAGGGAAAATCGGATATTGGTTTCTTTACTGCACTAAGGGGATTTCTTGTCTTCTTACTAACAGCAATTCCTTGTATGATAGTCTTCGGGATGCTCTTGTATGCTTCCTACGTTGATGGTTCAATCCGTTTGAATGCCTTCTTACTCTCTGGAGGATGCTTTCTAGTAGGATCATCGCTCCTTGCATTTACAGGAGCTTCAAAAGAAAAAGTGATTCTCTGGCTTCTAGGCTTTGTAATTGCAGTGGCTGTCTTGGTGCTTAGCGGTATTATTTATCTTACAGGAGTCGCGATGGTGTATCCTGTCGAGACTTTTGTTGTTTCACTTATTCTCATTGCCCTTGGTGTTTATTTATATCAACAATATATGTCACGGAAACAACCAGTCGCCCCTACCGCTGTGACAAAAGCCATGGATGTTTTCTCCCTTTCCAGAAAACCATTTTCAAAGGAAGTGCTCATTGGTGGAGTAGAACTAGTTCAACTCCCAGAAGAACACCTTTCTCACTCTTCTGAGCTGTTGAACTATAGACCCTTTCTTGACCTACTTAGAGCACTAACACTTGCTAACATTCCACTTGCTCTGAGATTAGAGCGAATAAGACACAAGACGAGGGTCTTCTATCTCACATGGGCAAAGGAGGAGAGTACTCTGAGAGAGTACATTGTGCGAATGGAGGACAACCTACTGGGTAATCTCTCAGGGATGAAATTCAAAATCATAAACCAATTTGAAGGAATAAAGCTTGATGAACGTCAATCTGCAGTGGTTTCACATCTCCAAGGCGAACCGCTATCGATTGAAGATGAAAGCCAGAAGAGTGATGCATTGACAGTCATGGCCACTGTATTGCAGAAGTTACCAAATGGGGTTATCCAGATCTCTGCAACTCCGCAGAAAACAAACAGAAGAAAACTGAAGAATCTCGAAGATAAGTACGGAGCAGAGATTGCCAGATCACAATGTGTCGTTTCAACACCCAGGTCAACCCTATTCTCAGGTGAAGTACAAGAATCAACAACACAAGTGAATCCAGAGGCTCAACGCAAGGCTGCATCACTAGCTATACAGATAGAACGATTAAGCACGGTCCATCTTTGTAATGTACGAGTTGCAGCTATATGTTGGGACACAGAAAAGACAATCGCAGAAGAGAGTTCCAAGAGACTGATGACTACTCTACGGGGGAATCTTGCTCCCGCTGACAAGAATAGAAGCCTGACTCTGGAAACTAAATCGAACATCCGTGAAGTGAATCAAGTCCTTCGAGGAGAACCGGTTGGACAATCAACACTCTTGTCAATAGACGAAGCAGCAATCTTCTTTGTAATTCCCACATGTGACCTTAGTATCCCAGTAGCGGACCATGCAACTTTTACTTCCAATCCTGCAACTCTCAATCCACCTGATGTCAGCGGACCGCAGATTACAGAAAGTACGAACTCAAAACCATATCTCAGTCTTGGAAAAATCCTGGATGAATCAGGCCGTGAAATTGGAGAATTCAAGATATTTATTGAAGACCTGGCTTCTCATTCTGGGATATATGGTGACATTGGGACTGGTAAGTCCACTACACAGATCTGTATCACTATGGAGCTACGTAAGAATGGCATCAATACCCTTGAGATCCTTTCTTCAAAGAATGAGGATTACTTGCGAACGATACGTTCTGACAAAAATATACGCGTAATTACACTTGGTGATGAAACAATCTCAACAGCTCGATTTTCACTCACTAACATGATGGATGGAGTACATGTCAATCTGATCATAAATGGCATCAAGACCCTCTTTGTCGCTGCCAAGCCCACTGATGGAATTATCAAAGAGTACCTGGAAAAGGTCATCGAGTTGACTTTCAAACGTCTTGGATGGGTACGTGAAACAAATACTAGAGGTATCCCTATTGTATTGCAAGATTTTATCGAGACCCTACCTCTTATAGAAAGTGAGCTCCAATACAGTTCACGGGGGAACGAGGATTTCCGAGGAGCATTGTTTGGAAGATTCACTTCTGTATGTGAAGGAGTACTACGAAGCATCTTTGGAACTGTTTCTGGAATGTCGATCGAAGAACTTGTATCGAAACCCACCATCATCCTTCTTGACAAATTATCAGTAGAAGAGCGCTCATTCTTCATGTTCTGGCTAGTAAACAGTCTAGCATTGCATTTTGAGGCTAAGAAAAAGATTGATGGAACCAGCAAAGTTGGTTTGAAGTATTACGTAGTTCTAGAAGAGGCACATCGTTTTCTCAAGAGAGGGTCCAATATCAATGTGGAAGAAGCTCATGGAGCTCATCGCATAGCACTTGATACGATATGTGTGACAATGACCGAGTCTCGAAGTAGTGGACTTGGTTTTGGTCTGGCAACTCCCAGTGCAATTGAATTGGCTACTGCGGCCTTCAAAATGCCGTTGAATGTCTTCTTTCAAAAAA
>JAUWOU010000041.1 GCA_030612005.1 Candidatus Thorarchaeota archaeon
AAGTGAATCCATTTTGGATGATGGTGTCCTATCGGTAATGCTGAAACAGGAAAACGAGTCGCTAACCAATCAAACTTCCAAATACTTCTCTGAGAAAGATAGTTTCAATGCTCACCCCGCCTATCTTGAACTTGAGTGGCAAAAGGGTGAACTTCACAACGCAACGTTACCAGTTCTCGAAGAGGAAACTGTCTGGGATGCTGACCCCGATATAAATCTCCATGGAACGGAAACCGGTGGTGGTATATTCGTAGGTCGTCATAACTCAGGAGCATACGGTCGCGGTTGGTTCAAGTTTGATTTATCGGTTGTGCCTACTGGATTTCGATTGAGTAGTGCAACGATGTTTGTCTATCTAGAGAGCGCATATGCGGATGATGCTCCCATTGGAGCTTATTATAGTAACGATAATTCTTGGAGCGAAACGACAATTACGTGGAATAATCAACCTTCATATGATTCCACGCCTGCGGACTCTATTGATAGTCCTGCAAGTCCTGACATGTTTGTTGCATTGAATTACTATAGTTGGGATGTTACAAACGGTGCTATGACATCCATGATGGATGACGGCTATCTATCGATTGTGCTAACACAGGTAAACGAGTCGATAGACCTTAACACATTCAAATACTTCGCTGAGAGAGAGTATAACGTCAGTCTCGCAGCCTATCTAGAACTTACTTGGCATACTCCAGCAACAACCGGACTCACTGTAGATGGTCAATCTGATACTGCATATATGAACTACATTTCCAATCCAACTCCAGAGTTAGGATGGACATTCACTGATGGGGACATGGATGATTCTCAAACAGGCTTTGAAGTTGAGATTCATGACGAGTATGGAAGTCCAATCTGGTACGAGAACCAAACCAACCAAGCATCAGTGTACAATCAGGGCAATGATCAAAATGCAAGACCGTTCTATTCCACTAGTGAGATGAAGTTTCAGTTCAAGTATCCATCAAGCTTACTACCACAATCTGGGATTATCGATAAGTTGTATTTTGATATAGACCAGGGTACAGCAGACGTGACATTCACTTATTTTGAGCTGATGATGCTTAACTTGAACAATGACACTGCTCTATCGTCTGATTTTACAGCAAACTATGACGGAAACCAGCCCTCCTCGGTATTCTCCTCAAACGACTATCATCCCACAATTCAGAATGGTCAATTAGTAATCAATCTCTGGAACACTTTCTTCTGTAACAAAGACATGGATTTGTTGATTGAGCTGAAGTATGCCAGTATGACTGGACCTGTCATTAGCTCCAACTATAGTACTGCGAGCACAGGCTCCGTTGCGTATCTATTCGGTCCTGGTGCGAAACATAATGGAACTGCAGACTATACCTACAGTCGGACTTACAATTTGCATCTAGACTTTGTGACTGATGTAGTAAGTGAAGGTGGTCCCGCAACCCATGTTTATCCATTCAAAGCTGTATCGCCACTAACTCTCCAATTGAAATACAACAAATCTCTACTGGAGCACAGCGGATTTATTGATAGATTATATTTCCGAGTGGCAAACAATTCGGGAAGTTTGACCCTCCATAACTTCACCCTCTCTTTGGTTGAATCGACACTTGAAGGTCCTTTGGGATATAACTTCGCAGACAACTATCAAGGAGCAACGCCTGTATTAGTTCTGGATGAAGTGAGCTATGAACTAAGCTATAAAGACTACTGGTTAGTCATTGATATGCCTGATAGTTTCTATTACACAGGTATGAATGATCTACTCATTGAATTTAGATTTACATCAATAACAGGAGCGGCAACTCTGACGCAAATGTTTACTTCAGGAGCAGCTGGCATCGGTGAAAGAGCTTATGGTTACTCTATAGTGGCGGATTGGGCTGTTGTCACTGACAATTACGTATCAGACTTTGCAATTGATTTAGTTCATCCAGAGTCTAGTATTACCTATGATGGTCCAACATTGATTCACGGAACTAATTACACCTTGCGTGTAAGAACCAGTGATATCTTTGGACAATGGAGCTCATGGTCTGAGCTAAACTTCACGTACAATACAATTGGTTGGTCTCCAACTTGGACAAGTCATTATACGACTGGAGACATAATCGCACTAGGCACATCCACAACAATTTCCGTTTACGTCCATCATCCAGAGGGAATAGAAAATGTATTGTTTTCTGGCGCTGGTGTAAATCATACAATGACCAATGTAAGCAATACATATTCCTACACATGGACCCCGCCATCTTTTGGGTCCAACCCATACACCATCTATATGAGTAGCACTCTTGGGTATTGGAACACAACAAGTTGGACAATCACTACAATTGATGGTTTTAGCCCTAGTATCCATTCTATAGAAAGAGATCCGTTAACACCTAGTGAAGTAGAATCTGTTACTATCACTGCAAATGTAACGGATGATTTCGCCATTTCAACGGTAATACTCTATTATAACGATGGATCTCAAACATCCAATGTAACTATGAGCCCATCTGGGCCCCTGTATGAAGCAACTATTCCAGCTTACCCCACCGGGACATATGTTACTTATCTCGTCTGGGCGAATGATAGCTCCGATAACTACGGACAATCATCGGTAGATGGATATACAGTAATAGAATCAGTTCCTCAATGGTCAAATTTGATTGAGAGTTCAGGAAGTATAGAGTTTGGAGCGAGTGTCACAGTGTCGCTCAATGTGACTCATAGTATCGGAGTGAGTTCTGTCTACCTGGAGCATTCTGGAACAAACTACACTATGACAAATACTAGTGGTACCTATGAATGGACTTGGACACCGGACACTATTGGTCCGGCTGACTATGTTATCTACATGCTGAGTACTAGTGGATATTGGAACACAACCTCCGGTATGATAGATGTGATTGATACAACTGATCCGATTGTGGTTTCAGTGAACCATAATCCCCTCTCACCTACTGATGCAGATGCTGTCACTGTAACAGCAAATCTGACTGATCTTGGCGGATTCCAAACTGTCCTCATTCAGTATGACGTTGGCTCAGGGTGGACAAACACATCGATGACTGCAAGTGGGTCAATATATACCGGTATCATTCCAGCCTTCCCCTCTCAAACTGTAGTGACTTTCAGAGTTTATGTTATGGATTCTTCAGGAAACTGGGTCTTGTCTAGTGAGAGTGAGTACACTGTAGCTAGTTCTTCTACAACAACCACAACAACCACAACAACCACAACCACTACTACTACAACGACCTCTACAACGACACCATCTGGTTCCATCGATACAATGACAATCATAATTATCGCAATAGGTGGAATGGCAGCTGTAATAGTAATCTTGGTTATAGTATTTAATCGGAAGAAATCTTAGCGATGTTCAAACGGAGTTCTCGGAGCTAGCTGCGTTCACGAAGACTCCAGTTTGCCAGTTCCTCATTGGAATCCCACCCTTGAGGCGTACCAAGTCAACCATTGTGGCTGTCTCGTACACCTCAAGAGTCATTTTCATAATGCTTTGATTGACCCAATCAAATCTTTGCTTGGCTTCTTTTCTGTATGCCTCTTCATCTGCGACAGGAATCGTCATAGTCCCCTGTGATGCAATAGCCTTGAGATTTTTCGACCAAAATACAAAACCGAATTCTTTAAAGTTGACGAAACAATAGATTTTGATTACAATGCCGAAATTCATGTCTGAAGAATGGTTGAATCTATACGAGGTAGCACTTAACAAAAACGAGGAATATGCCAAAGCCGCGTCATGGTGGACAGGTGACTTCATCTTCATTGTCCGTGCAAGTGGTAATTTAGACCATGACCTAATGGGCTTCATTGGATTAACTCATGGGAAGTGCACCGGTGTAAAACTAATTACTGGAGAAGACGAATTCGAAGTAGTGCCACCGGGAAAAACTGCAAGCAGTCCTGATACGATTGCAGTGGAATACACCTACGAAGCGACTCACGATACTTGGGTCCAGATTGTTAAAGGTGAACTAGATCCAATACGTGGTCTTCTCAGCGGAAAATCGCGAATACAGGGCGATATGGCTAAGGTTCTCAAAGCTACCGACGCAGCCAAAGAACTTGTTCGGACTGCCAGTCAAATCGATACCGAGTTCTACTAAACACGAGAGTGAATCGCAATGGATGATGCAGCACAAGAAACTCTATTCTTGACTTTCAAGGCCGTGATTGAAGATGTCATCGCTGACAAACGTAAGGATGCCAAGAACACTAAAACTCTAGATGAATTCGAAGCTAGAATTAACATGGGTCTCCATGTGGAAGAGGATTTCATTCTATGGGTGAACTTGATCGCAGATAATGGCAACTATAGTTTAAACAAGGGTATGCTGGAAGAGTACGACCTAGAGATTATTTCTGATCCTGAGGATCTGATGTACTTCACCAATGGTGAATACTCTACAATGAAGATGATGATTACGAAGAATCGCTTTGGTAATAGAAAGCTCCGAACTAAAGGTGGTACAACAGGTCGTAACATGGGAATCTTACTCAAGCTACCCAAAATCCTTGTCTTGGAGAAGAAATAGGAGTAGTACTGGAATGGGAATTAAGTCAAAACTTACAATGGCAATACTAACGAAGATTGGCGTACCCCGGATTCAGAAATTGCTTGAACATCAAAGGTCCGTGAGTCAACTTCCTAATGTCATTCATCCTACTGAAAATGCCCCAACACGATTTGAGATTCAACTTGAGATGCTAAAATTAATGAAAGAAAGAAATGACATCGAGATGCAGAGCTCCTTTCCCATTCGTCGCATGCTATCTATTATGAAGAACATCAATCTGTCAGTGGATTCGATTGCTGAAAACCCGATAGGTCCAGCTGCTAACGCTTCTATCGATTTCTTGAACACGCTCAGGGAGTTTGCACAAGTCCATGGTGTTGGTCCACTGGAATTTGTTAAATTGCCAAGAGACCTAATCTTTCAACATATGGGTGTGATTTACGATAATGCCATCATCCTTGCTATGGAAATGAGTCAAGAAAAAATCGATATGGCTCCAAGCCAAGAAACCATGAATATGGTTTTTGAAACCTATGATACGCTAGGCATTGCAGCAAACAAGATTGCAAAGTTTCTACGTGAGAATGGTTTTGGTGCTCAAGCAGATCATCCTCTTGGGGGATTGGTTCTATTCCCTCCGCTAGCCCAGAGAGCTGGGATCGGCTGGGTTGGAAAACACGGTCTTCTAATTACTCCCGAATTTGGCCCTAGAGTAAGATTAGCTGCGGTCTATACTAGCATTCAAAATCTATCATTTGCAGATTCCAATGAGCATGATTGGATTGATGATTATTGTACGAACTGCAGAATATGCATAGAACAATGTCCAGCGCAAGCAATTCTTAAAGAAGTGATTGTTCATGATACTGGACGTATTTCACGCGTTGATCAGAACTCATGTTTCGAATACTTTGCACAATTCTACGGTTGTTCAGTCTGCATCAAGGTATGTCCTTTCTCTCAAGGAGGGGACACATATGAGCAGTTAAAAGCCGCAACTGAAAAAACACATTGATTGAAAATGCAAGAGATAGTAAAACGTTCCTTAGGGAAGACCGATATTGAAGTTACTCCAATCGGTCTAGGTGCTATGGAATTTGCTGGTGGAATGGGATTCTTCAAATTCATGTTGGGTCCAGTTGAACCAGAAACTCAAGATGAGGTAGTGAAGGTTGCACTTGACTCAGGGATGAATTTGATTGATACTGCTGAGATCTATGGTTTTGGATATTCCGAACGAGCTGTAGCACGTGGTTTGCAGAATGCAGGGATACCTCCGGGCGACGTAGTCATTACAACCAAATGGTTTCCATTGTTAAAGAGAGCAAAGTCATTACGAAAATCTTCAGCAAAAAGCACAGAGCGTCTCGCTCCGTATCCAATTGACCTCTATCTGGTTCATATGCCTCGCTCTGTTTCATCAATAAACTCTCAAATGAATGAGATGGCTGATTTAGTTGAAACAGGAAAGATTCGTGCAGTAGGTGTGAGTAATTTCTCGAAGGATCAAATGGTCAAGGCTCACGAAGCACTCGCAGATCGAGGTATTCCTCTCGCTGCAAATCAGGTTCAGTTCTCTCTTGTGAAAAGGGGAATTGAATTCAATGGAATATTAGAAACCGCTAAGGAATTGGAAGTTACCATTATGGCTTACACTCCGTTGGGTCAAGGGGTGCTAACAGGAAAACTCCATAGTAATCCTGAACTTCTTGATGTAATGCCTCGAATGAGAAGAAATAGACTTCGTGGTAATCTAAAGAAAACTCGGACGCTGGTTGATTCACTCGAAGCAATTGCTGTAGAACATGAAGCTACTGTGGCTCAAATCACTCTGAGCTGGACAACTACATTTCATGGTGATACTGTCATCGCAATACCAGGTGCTAGCAAAACGTATCAAGCTGAACAGAATGCTGGAGCGATGCAGATTTCACTCTCATCTGAACAGAAGGAAGTAATCTCTGCAGTATCTCTTGAAATTCGATGATCTATCCAACTTCTCCAGTTCAAACAACCACTTCAAGCTTTGACAATCTGAAGTGATGAGAATGTGTAGCCCATTGAGAATGAAGTCAGAGTTGTAGGATTTCCTTCGGAATATTTGAGAGCTTAAGCCCGAATCTGTCCATTCAGCAAGAAACCCTACTTTGATATTAAGACATCTTATGAGAAACTGAACACCAAGTAGCATATTGAGGGGACTGAAATAGAATATGTTTATAGCTACTAGTTATATGTCCCTCTACATTTGATAATTCTAAGAAGATTGAAAGACAAAACAAAATATCCTGAAAATTTTGGAAGTGAAAATTAATTGGCAGACGAGAAGAAAATCAGTTTTTCCATGAAAGATGGGAAACTCACGATGGATGATGAAGCAGCTATTGAAGCAAAGAAAGCAAAGAAAGCTGAGAAGGAACGAAAACTAGCTGAAAGAGAGAAGAAGAGAGAGGCAAAGAAAGCTGAAAGAGAGGCGAAGAGAGCTGAACGGAAGGCTGAAAGAGAACGTAAAGCTGCAGCAAGGGAGCAGAAGCGAAAAGACCGGAAGAGCAAAAGCTAACATCATATTCTTGAATTAGTCCGAAACCTTATCGACACAGGTGTGAGTTTCAAGCTTGACAGAACCCTCATGATAGAGCCAGCATCCCTCTTCAGACAGACATCCAATCAATGTACGATTGTGTTCTTTGGATATCTTGATTCCCTCAGCTGTCGAAACTGTCATTGATACTATTACAGGTATACCTGAGTTAATCCCCTTCTGTACAATATTGGAGATAAGGCGTCCTGTGAGTAATAGCATTGAATCTGATAATGAATATCCTTTTTGTAGGCAATATCCAATTACCTTATCCACCGCATTGTGTCTACCGATATCTTCACAGGTAAACCAACGTCCTGATGATAGTTCCATTAGGATTGCACCATGAAATCCTCTAGTGGCTTTGTGGTTTTGTTGATTGCTTGTAAGGATGTTTTTAGCTTTCAATAATTGTTCGAATGATACCGATGAGGGAAACTTCGGTGCTTCTATTTTGACTTCCTTCTCCTTCGAAATCATCACACTGCATTGCCCATTTTCCAAATCTATCCTATCAACATCATTCACAGATTTGATAATCCCCGATGAGAGTAAATATCCATAGACTAGCTGTTCATCAAGTCCAACAGAATACAAGAATTGATTTTCTACCTGATTATTGATTTTCAGAGTTAATCCGACTTCTGTTGCAATCCTTTCTTCCTCTATGTTTCGAACTCCTTTTGTAATTCTAATACACTGAATTTCTGTGACTGGTTCTGTCAAGCTATCCTCTCCAATTCAAACAACTATTACTCAAGTACGCTGTATTAAGCATTAACAATCACTTGTTGTATAGTCAGCACCACTACTTGACCTATCATGCTAACGAAATTCCGAGTGACTTTATATGTAGGCTGTTGAGAGAACTATTTCACCAGAGCTTGGTGATAGATCAAAGGAGTGCTGGATGAAATGAACGTACGACATATCTTATGCAGTTTCATACTATTTTCGTTATTTATTTGTCAAATTGGAGTATCATCTAATTTCCAAAGTGATACAATTGTGAGCGATCAAACATTTTCGGTATCTGATAATGCCGTATTTCGTTCAGTAATTGTTGGAACTCCTTTTTCTGAAGTAATTAATATTACAACCGACCGATTACTCATTCAATATGACGTTGAGAAACCAAGTGTAGTTTCTTTCAATTTCTCACTGGAGGGAATTTCAGCCATTTCTGGTGTTGGTTTCGGTATTGAAGCTTTTGAGAGTGAAAAACAGTATATCCCTCAACTGGATGAGTACTCGTATGGAACAAGACAATTTTACACCACATCCGCATTCCTATCAACCGGTTTGATCTTGAGTGGTGAACAGGTGAGATATGCATCAGAACCTGGATTTGTGATGTTCGATTTCGTACCTACCTGGAGTGAATCTTCTGACCTAGTCCGGATTAATCTTACTGTTGTGGAGCATCACGTTTTAGCTGATGCGACTGACATTGAAATTGGTGAAAATGCGAATACGCACTGGACAATTGATGATTCCTGGAACTCTCTTCATTTTTCATTGACTGACGATGGTCTTTACAATGTCAGTATGTCAAGCTACTTCGACTATGAAACCTTAGGTGGTTGGTCTGGTGCTACTGTTTCTCTACTGACCGGTGTTCTTATTGATATTCAGCATGGTCGCACTTATCCGTGGGATACCTTTTCTGTTGGCTTCTATTTAGATCCTGGAGCAGACGTTGGTACCAAACACTGGACTACTCATGAAGTCATGAGTTTACCTCAGGGTGAGTACTATCTCATTGTAGGTGCAAAGCAGTTCGAACATTTAGGAGAATTCAATATGACATTAAACGTCGAGAATATTGACACCATATCACTTTCACCAAATGAGCAGTTGGAATTAGAATTTGGTGATGATGGGATAAATCAGTTCATACTTGAAATCTCGCCAGAGTATTACTATTTGAATGACTTGTCCTTTGATATAACAAATGGTGCAAATTGGTCAGTTAAAGCGTTGAATTGGTTGACAACAAAAGCTGTGTTCTCAGCTGAGAATTATGAAAATACATTGCTAAATTATGTCAATGAACTAAGATACAATGATTTCATAATCCTAGATTCTTTGATAGGTCACCAAGCCGATTACTCCTCACCAGCTCTTACAGGTGATAGTTACCGAGATGAAGTGATAACTTACGGTCACTATATACAGGATGATAACGGATCGACACAACTGACTTCTGTTTCAACTACTATAAAGAATAAATTCCCGAAATTCTACTTTACAGTTATTGCTGAACCACTTGACTCTTATCATAGCGAGTCATTCAATGCAACTCTCAATTTTGATTCTCAACCAATACCTGATATATCGGAAGGTGTTACTACTCTGGATTTCGACCTTACACTTGGACCATCTAATTACTTCTACAAAGTACCGGTTGAAAGTGGGATGATAATCGATGCAACTATTACACCTACTGGATATGGTTCTCTAGGCGCAGTCTTCTTACAGATTTACCCCGATGTGCAGACAAAGAATAATTGGCAAATTGTGTTTGAACCATATCTCGCTTGGGGCGAACCAATCCAGACATATCCATTTCGCGTTGGTGCGCTTAATGACGCTGCAACCTTGAGAGTTATGGCGGTTGCCGATGGATACATGATTTTGAATCCATATTCCTACAGCTCCTATCCCTCTGACATTACGGAGGCAGAGTTGGATATTAGCATAATTGATCCAATTGATTATACGGTTGGTGAATCAGTTTCCACTGAACTTACATCTGAAACTCTAATCGCATACGAATTCAATGTTGTAGAAGGAATACAATATAGATTCGAACTCGAATTATCTGGTATTGAAGCGAGTAGTATCTTCTTCAACAACGAAGGTTACTCTCCATTCCAACTAAGTGGATTAGACCCTTGGGTCAATGTCAATCCAAGATCCAGTACGAAGCAGACTGTTCTATATACTGCAAACGAAAATACCACTGCAATCCTGGCTATTGTTGGAGCGGGGAGTGTTGAATTCACAATCGATGCTAATATCTGGTCTAACAATACAATGGTGAATAACACAGTCTATACTGATCTCAACACAACTGAGTACAATCAAGGATATTCCGATGGAATGGTTTTTGGAATGTTGATAGCTGGCGGTGGAGTTGCCGGCCTTATGGTCTTAATTATGATTTTGAGGAGACGCTAAAATACAGTTCCTAGGCAATCGGTCTTGAAATTCGGGAAATACATAAGGGATGTTGCAAGAAAAACCAAGACGCCCCTAGGGAGTATTGCTCTTATGTCACAAAAACTTGAACAAGTTGTATCTCTGTTAACTTACGGTAATATGTATCTTCAAAACAAATCCACCGAATTCGATATTGAGAATTCAACAAACCAATATTGTCACGGTCTGGATATCATTGACCGTCCTATTGAAGGCATAGCAGGCTCCACCAAGGTCATCGCCTCAGATGCCTACAAGTGGTTTGAGTATCTCAAAGGTGGAGATGCAAAAAGAATCAAATTGCACTACAGATCATCCTCTCAAACTGAACTACCGGACCATATTAGTTCCGCATTTGTGGGTGGTGGAAATCAATGGTTTGTTGAAGTTCAGTATGAAGAGAATAGTCATCTCTATCTAAGTGGGTGGATTCCGTCAGAGGGTTCAGTTTCACACAAGACCCATTGTGTTCTTCTTGAACGTGACTTGGACCATCTTGAGGACTTGGCTCCATCTGTAGGTGAATCAAGAAAGCAAATTGGCAAAGTGTTGGAGAATCTTTCTGAGTTTGCAGGGCGATTCGATCACACTCAAAACTGGGCTAGCAACTTCAATAACTCTCTAAAGGCACTGAATGAATTCGAACCAGAAGACTCTGATGACTTCATACCTTCAGGTATCTATTCAAAGGACACCCGTCAACTCATAGAGACCGCGTTCAGAAGCTCGGGTGTATTTGGTGGGATGGGATCTTGGAATGACCTAGCATTCAGTGGAGCAGATCAAGAACAATACACTGCTTTCAGTAAGGAACTATACTCGACATTATGTCAGGCAATTGTGTCCGGAGTTAATAGCTATCCATAGAGAAAAAGATTGCGAACTCAGAGATCTTTCATATTGAAGTATACTGTAGAAAGAACAATTGAGATTATTGTAATGCTGGAATAAACTGCAGAGGTCTTCCATTCTTCACCACTCCATACACCCTGAAGGACATCTTCCAATTGGATCATCAGATCGCCAGGAGCCAGAAATCCCAAGTCCAATATTGGAAAGATAAACACCATTGCGTACCACAAGATAAGCAGTGAAATTATGGAAACAACAGTGTTTGAAACTAATGTACTCAAAGTTACTCCAATCACTGTGAGCATTATTAATACGAGAGCAACAAAGAGGATTGTTACCATCAACTCATGGACCTCATGGTTACTATCCATCATTCTAAGAGCCATTCCAACCAGAACTGCAGTGATTGCCCCGTATATGGCCATTACATATATCACACGTGATGAGAACTTCGCAAGAATGTAGTCGTATCGCTTAACCGACTTACTCATTATTGAGTCTGCGAGTTCTCCAGCTTCGGAAGATACTGCACTGGCAGTAATGCCTATTATCAACATGCTCCAAATGAAGATGAAATCAGAGAGTCCTTGAATAATGATTAATGAGGTGCCAAAAATTGGAGGTGCAGATAGAACTCTTATCACCTGAAGAAATACTCCCACAATCAACCATCCGTAGGTTATTCTAGTCTTGAAAAGATTCCCCAAGTCAGCTTCTACAATAGCTAAGTAGGGCATTACTCTTTCTTTAAGGTTCAACTGCTCTAAGAAAGCCACGTGACTCTTCCTCCTCAAGTAGCGTTAGGAATGCATCCTCAATGCTGTCGCTTGAGGAGTTTATTGATATCAAGTCTAATCCCTCATTGGAAACAATGCTTAGTACATTTTGTACAATCCTCAAAATTGGCACATTCGGGGCGAAGCTGAGTTCAACGGTAAAATCACCTCTTCTCTCAAAGTCGACGATATCCTCAACGGACCTCAATCTATCACAGAAGGCCGTCACATCACCATCAAGCTCTAGTTGGATGCTGCTCTTTTTGATATGCTGCTTCATCTCTTTGATAGTTCCCGAGTAGATGAGTTTTCCCTCATTTATTATTCCGATATGTGTACAAATTCTTTCGATATCACTCAAGATATGGGATGAAACAAGTATCGTTTTCTTACTATTTAGATTCTCGAGTAAATCAAGTGTTGATTTTCTCCCTACTGGGTCTAGACCTAAAGTGGGCTCATCCAAAATAAGCAAATCTGGCTCGTTCAACAACGCCGCGGCAAGCCCGAGGCGCGTGATCATCCCTGTTGAAAATCCCTTTATTTCGTGAGATGCACTATGTAGTAAGTCGACCGCTCTTGTGAGAGAAGAGAGTCTAGATGTCCTTTCTGCCTTTGTCAAGCCGAATAGCTTTCCAACATAATTCAAGTATGTTATCGGTGTCATTGTGGGCGGAAACTTGGGACTTGTTGGGAGATAACCAATCCTCTTCCGTAAACCCGCTGAGTTAGGAGTCATTTTTTCCCCAAATACGGTAACCTCTCCTGCTGTAGGATATAGCAATCCCAGTAGAATTCGAATCGTAGTTGTTTTTCCTGCGCCATTTGGTCCAAGAAAACCAAAAATAGAACCCTCTTCAACCTCCAGATTCAAGTTATTTACAGCAATAAGTTTGCTATTGAAAATCTTTGTAAGATTCGCAGTTTTAATGGCTTGCGTCAAGGTACCTTCTATCCTAACTCTCTGATAATATGCATAAATACACCTGATATTGAGTACAAAAACAATTCGGAAAAGATGAGATCTCATATTTGACGACTCTTTGGAAAATATCATGAATCAGATTATCGATTGAAAGACAGTTCACATTAACTATATTTTTCTTATGGTGTGGGTGAATGAATCACTATCCGCGAGTCGAACTTACGTACATTCAACTAAAGTTAAAAACTAAAGTAAAAGAATCTGGTACATAATATTGCAGTAAGAGGAATAACCATTGACCGCCACGCTTGAATATACAATGGAGTCAGAGGATTTCATACCGAAAGTTATCGAAATTAAAAACTTGACAAAACTCTACATGATGGGAGAGGTCCCTGTCGCAGCACTTCGTGGTGTGAGTCTAAGTGTGAATAAGGGAGAATTTATTGCGGTTATTGGTCCTAGTGGATCAGGGAAGTCAACACTCCTCAACATGATTGGAGCTCTCGACCGTCCTACCTCTGGCACAGTGTTAGTCAATGGAACTGATATTTCAACCCTTACTGATAATCAGTTAGCAGATCTGCGACAATCTGTTGGTTTTGTTTATCAAACATTCAATCTAATTTCACGACTCGATGCGATAGGTAACGTTGAGCTACCTCTTTCTATTGCAGGAGTACGAAAGAAACTACGTAGATCCAAAGCAGAAGTAATGCTCAAGATTGTAGGACTTGGGGATAGAATCCACCACAAACCATCAGAACTCTCTGGTGGCGAGAGACAGCGTGTTGCTGTGGCTAGAGCTCTTGTCAATAATCCCGCCTTCATAATTATGGACGAACCCACCGGTAATTTGGACACCAAGACCGGGCTTGAGATTATGGAATTTGCGAAGAAGCTTAACAGGGAACAGGGAATAACGCTGATTATAGTAACTCATGATCTTGAGATTGGTAGCCAAGCTAGAAGGACTATCCGTTTGAGGGATGGACAGATTGAATCGGATGAGGTGAACTACTAAATGCGTAGCAGTGATGTACTAGGTTATTCATTTAGCGCAATCCGACTTCGCAAGATGCGTGCTGGGCTTACCACCCTCGGTGTAGCCATTGGTATTGCTGCCATTGTTGCGCTCTTATCCTTCACAGCAGGTCTACAAGTCACTATGACCGACCAGTTTGAAGAAGGGTTTGGATCCGATACACTCACTGTGAGTTCAGGTGGTGGGATTTTTGATATGCTAGGTGGAGGTAGTGGTGATTCTGATTTCTCACTTTTACTCAATGACACCGATGCAATCAATTCTATTGAGCATGTTGAATCAACTGTTGCCACCATGACGAAAACGATTCAGGCTAACTTCAGTGGTAATGTAGTTCCAGCATCACTATCAGGTATTAATTTCACAGCGTATACGTCAATGTACACTACGTTCATCGCTGAGGTTGGTAGTATTCCAGAATCCCCTAATGATACCGACGTAATCATTGGCTCTTTGATAGCTAACCCCTGGGACAATGGAACTATTATTGCTGAAGTTGGAGATGAAGTTTCAATTGTTTGGACCGGTCGTGTGAACGGTAGTATTGTGCAGACAAACTATACTGGAACTGTCGTAGCAATATTGGAAGAGATCGGTGGATTTGGATTTGGCCCCTCTGACATGGGTTTCTATATTCCTATCGATTGGGCTGTCAAGTTCTTTGATACAGATGAAATAGCCTCTATTACCGTAAAGATGGATACTGAAGAGCAGGACGAAATTGATGCGTTAATAGAAGAAATTGAAGATTTGTTCGAAGGACTGGTTACAGTAACACAACCTGCTGCACTGCTGGGTATGATGGAGGACATGCTTGGAATCCTGAATATCTTTCTAGCAGGTATTGCAGGCATCTCACTGATTGTAGCTGGCGTGGGAATCATGAATATCATGATAGTATCATTGATTGAACGTACCCGTGAGATAGGGATATTGAAAGGCATGGGAATGCATGGTAGAACTGTACTGGGTATCTTTCTCAGTGAGGCCATGATGATTGGATTTCTAGGTGGTATTTTTGGTATTGTTGCTGGAGTATTTATGGGAAATCTCATTGGAGGTATCACATCAAACTTAGGAGATTCCGGTATCATGCCTCCTGGAAGTCCCGCCAATATCCCCCCAATTACTCCCATATTCTCATTTGAACTCCTTACATTTGCAATTGTGTTCGGCGTAGGTGTGGCTGTTATCTTTGGGCTCTACCCCGCGTGGCGTGCATCTAAGCTTAAACCAGTTGATGCTCTTAGGTTTGAATAGTGGGAAACCATCTTCAAACTTGTATCAATTGTGGTATCAATGAGTGAAGATTATGGATAAGTCGATGTAGCCCGAATAATTATTTGATTCACCCCATCTCAGTTCGTTTTAATGTGATGAGCGCTGCAACGTAATCATCCATGTTGGTGGCTTCGCGTTCCTTCAATGAAGGCGTTAGGTTCACTTCTAAATATACCATACATTGTCAATTGAATGTGTGTGATAGCACATTCCAGAGAGGCAACTGTTAGATTTGAATTTTCCAGTAAAATGAGTAATTGGATAAATTTCAACATCCTTAAGTTGGACAAACTGGTTGGGTGAATACCGAGTTGGATTGAACTTGAAAGTCGTAGCAGTAAATGGAAGCCCACGAATGGAGAAAGGAGCAACCAACAGAATTCTCGCCCCATTCATAGAGGGTTTGAAAAATGGTGGTGCCTCCGTTGAGCTGTTCCACTTAGAGAAAATGAAAATACGACCCTGCCTTGGAGAATTAAAATGCTGGCGAGAAACACCCGGAGAATGCTTCTACAAGGATGATATGCAAGATATCTATGAAGCACTTCGAAAGGCTGATGTCTTGGTGATTGCTACTCCAGTCTATGTTCCATTACCTGGAGTGATTCAGGATTTTCTAAACAGAATTGTTCCTCTTCTTGAACCTGTTCTTGAATTACGCAATGGTCGTACGCGAGCGAAGATGCGCAACAATGTCAATATCTCCAAATTTGTTTTAGTTTCAACTAGCGGTTGGTGGGAACTAGGTAATTTTGATAGAGTGGTTCATATCGTTGAGGAATTAGCTGAAACATCCAGTGTTGAATTTGCAGGATCATTACTTCGTCCCCATGCTAGAATGATGCTTGAGCTCCCAGAAGAAGCACAAGAAATCTTTGATGCTACTACGGAAGCAGGATATCAACTCGTAACAAATGGTAACATAACCAAACAAATCCTTGAAGAGATTAGTAAACCATTGATCTCTGAAGAAGAATATTGGGCGAGGCGTTAGGGTCACTTCTAAATATCCCATACATTTTCAATTGAATGTGTGTGATAGCACATTCCAGAGAGGCAGATGCCAAAACACGCTAAACTGGTCATACCTATTGATGAGAATAAGACATTGGCTTGGAGTGAGTTCCCACCAAGAATGTAGAATGAAGCAATGAGTTGCCCACCAGTTATTGACAGCATCCCCAACATCATCACAAACATTGTAACATAGGCAAGTCGAATTAGATACCACCCATTCTTGTTAC
Source organism: Candidatus Thorarchaeota archaeon (assembly GCA_030612005.1). GTDB lineage: Archaea > Asgardarchaeota > Thorarchaeia > Thorarchaeales > Thorarchaeaceae > SMTZ1-45. The sequence continues at coordinate 16,429 of JAUWOU010000041.1, forward strand.
TTCTATTAACAAAATTCAAGACCAGTAAAATTTGTCCAACCAATAATACTACGCCAAAAACAACTAGGAATCCAGAGATGCTTTGAATTAGCAGATTTCCAAGAATACCAAGGAAACCGAAAACGATGCTTAGACTGAGTATTGCACCTGTTGTGATACTATAGTACCTGGAAAATGTCTTGGTCTTCAAGAATGCTAAGTTCTCCAATCTTCATCCACCTCCGAGTTCCAATGCCACAAATCTTTCAATATAGTACGTTGAAATCTGTCCACCATAACTCTGGAATAGGAAATCAAACGCATGACCCGCCCATGGTATAGTGATGAATAGACACTTCTTACCTAGTCCTGTTGCATATTGATAGAAGCTTAGACCTTCATTATAGTCTACCAATCCATCCTTACTTCCGTGAACAATCATGATTGGCGGAGTGATAGTGCTGTTTGTAATCAAATATGCCGCAGACATTTTGTTGTACTGCTCTTCAATTGGAAGAGACCCTTGCATCATTGCATCAAAGAAGCTAGATTCAGATCTACTGAAGTTCGTGGGAGGGTAGATCCATATTCCACCCTTTACAGTCATGTTCGTGGAGAAGTTTCCTGCATATAGCGGATTTTGGTAGCCGAGAGTGACTAATGATGCCATATGCCCTCCAGCAGACCTGCCCACAACGAAGACATTGTCCAAATCAACAGAATACTTTGTACTGTTGAGGTCCATCATCTTCGTGAATTCACCTATATTTTCTATCTGCTGTTGGAGTGTGTAGCTTCCATTATAGTTCGGGTTAAGTCCACCCCCCAATGATGAAAATGTTCCAAATGCAGCTGCAGCCTCTCCAGATAATGTGGACACGTCAAATAGTCCATAATTGAGATCAAACACTGCATATCCTTGAGATGCAAAGTAGCGATTGAACAAGATCACATTCATGCGACCCTTATCACCAATCACCCAAGCACCACCATGAAGCGAAATTATCACTGGGAACGGACCTTCACCCGTAGGTCGATACCAATCAAAGAAGAAACTGTCAACACCATTGTCAAAGTATTCTATATTCTCTTGAACGCTGAATTTCGATTCATCGATGGGTACACCATAGATATTGTCATACACTGAGTAGGGTACAGGTCTCATGAGTGATGTTTCCAGACTGGTATATGCTGTCCCGTAGGTTTGATTCATCTGACTCTCTGCGTCATCTATCCCCCCAGGGATTGCCGCGTAAGGAATGAGTGCACTAACAAACATGAATATGCAGAGTCCAGATATGACAATTGTTCCAATGCGGTTCTTCATGAAAGAGAATCTAATGATGATGATGCCGCAACTGATACTAATAACAAATAGGGCTGGAGCAATGCTAGAATACAATATGGCGACAAGCCAACCAAAAGTGGAAGTAACGAAGAATAGATACAACACAGTGACCACGGTGAATGTCCCAAGTATGATATAACAAAGGGCCAGACACAAGAAACGTAGGATTCTCTTTGGATTCATTATAGACTCACTAATACTCAACCGCACACTAACACTTCAAAGTTCCTAACGTAAAAGATTACGTATTTTCATTTCTTGATTCGCCCCATCTCAGCTCTTTCAAGTGTGACGAGTGCAGTAATGTAGTCATCCATGGTGGCTTCTCGTTCCTTCAATGAGAGCTTTGGGTCAAGTACTCTTTTCCTCAACATGCTTAGATACTTATTCTCAATCATCTCAATGTATGTTGATGATCCCATTTTCGTAACTTTGATTCTCGGTTGACTCTGTATGTATTCAATCAGTCGAACCCAATTTTCTGCTGTGGTGGGATTGAGACCAATCTTTTGGAACTCTGATTTTGGAAATGGTTCTGGTTGTGCATCGATGAACCTGAAAATTGATTCTGCACGTTCTGCAAGGGTTCTACTCCTCTTCTTCTTCCTTGGCTTTTGCTCGTTCTTCTTTTTCTTCCTTGCCGACATAAATACAATAACGTATTTTATAATATATAAACATATCTTTTATATGCAAGCATAACTTTGCCACCAAGTGCGCAATTATGATTGAAGATAATGTCAAGAACATAGAGAGTCATGTCACTGGAATTAGTAGAGGATTCTTTGAGAAGCACTTCAGTGAGGATGCAGAAAGAATGAGTAACTCTTTCGAGGCTGCATATAAAGCACTACTGGAACAATATGAACTGAAGGATGACTCGGAAGTCGAAGGGCTTCGCAGACTTATTGTTTCTTTTAGACCCGCACTATCTTCAGTCTTGGAACCTAGCGAGGAATTTGATAATCTATTAACAATGATGCTGTTCATGTTCAAAGCGTCCTGGGAAGGAGCTCACCGTCGTAGGAAGAAACCTCCGGCAAAAAAGAAAACTGGACCTATTATGCGTGGTAGTGATCAATCTGTCAAACTTACTTTTTTCTGTTCCGTTTGCGATGAGGAAGTCGATGTTCCTCACGAAACCAAGAAACTGATTCTAAATTCAGAAGAAGAAGTGGAACTTCCGAAGCACTGTAGAAAGGATGTCAAAATCAGGATTTCTAGAATTCAAGAAGAAACTCCTGTCGAAGAAGAGGAAGTTGATGAGGAACCCGTTGTGCCTATTGAATTACTGATGGGACACATGCCTGCGGACAATGTAGAATATCTGAAGGTCTTGAGTGTTGGAATTGACATTGGATCCTCTACCTCACACCTCATCTTTTCACGACTTACTCTAAGACGGGAAACCAGTTTCTTCAATATGTCAAACAGATTCAATCTCATCAATCGAGAGATCATCTATGAAAGTTCAATCATTTTCACACCTCTCATCGACCGATACACGATTGATATTGATGCAGTTGTTGAATTCTGCGAAGACGAGTACAAGAAAGCTGGTATCACTCGGGATATGGTGGAAACAGGGGCAGTTTTAGTTACTGGTGAAACAGCTAAGAAAGCGAATGCAGCAGAGATTGTCAATCGCCTTTCTTCGGAATCTGGAAAGTTCGTAAGTGCAGCAGCAGGTCCCAATCTTGAATCAATGCTTAGTGCAATGGGTAGCGGCATTGTGGGTCAATCGCTCCATAGTCAGAAAACAATGTTGCACGTAGATGTTGGAGGAGGCACCAGTAATCTTGCAATTGCTTCTGGTGGTCAGGTCCTTAGTACAAGCTGCATCAATGTAGGCGGTCGTCTTCTTGGAATTGATAAGGACTTTAAGATCTGGAGGATAGACGAACCGACTAATTTTGTTATGAATGAATTAGGACTGAAGTACACGATTGGAGATGTTATCACCGGTGAGGATGCAAGAACCATAGCCCGCGAGTATGCGAAAGCACTTGTCGAGGTGATGAGAGGTCCTGCAAAAAGCTCTGTTGCTAAGGAACTGATGATGACTGAAGACCTGGATTTCTCCATTCCTGTGGATGCATACTCCTTCTCTGGTGGAGTTGCTGAGTTGTTCTACGGTAGCGAAGAAGTATTCGATGATATTGGAGTATTGCTTGCAGATGAAATCAAGAAATTAGTAGAAGAGCAAGGTCTAACTATTGAGGAGCCCGATAACAAAATTCGCGCTACGGTCATAGGAGCAGGAGCATTTTCTTTATCTGTTTCTGGATCTACTACATTCTTTGATGAAAGCATTGAATTTCCACTTGCTAATGTGCCTGTTCTCCCTGTCAATGTGACAAGAGATGAGTTCAGTTTGAAAAATATGGGGAAAGCCATCCATCGAGTGTTCAAAACCTTCGATATGAAAGAAGGCGAAGATGTGGTTGCCCTGTATTTTGAAAGCCCACTATATGGATCACTGGGAAGACCTGAAGAATGGATGCCAATTTTCGCGAAAGCCATTGAGAAAGCACTACCAAATTCCATAGCCAATAAGAAAACTATCATCATCATTTTCGGAAATGATATGGGCAAACTGTTTGGAATCACAATGCGCGATGAGACCTCCATCAAGAGTAACGTGCTTTGTTTGGATGAGCTCCAGCTTGAAGCTGGTGATTGGATTGACATTGGTGCTCCACTCAGTTCAACTCAAGCCTTTCCGGTCACTGTGAAGAGCTTGGTGTTTGCCAAGAACAAAGAATACTCACAGGATGAATAACTATGGCAGAGGTAGATGTTAATAGATTGAAGTGGAAAATCCTGGAAATTGTTCAAAAATTCTTTGAGAAGCATTTCAGTGAGAATGCTCCAGACCTCGAGAAGCGATTCACCCGTCAATATGACTCACTCTTACGGCAATATGAATCTGAAAATCCTTCAGAGCGTTCCAGAGTTCATCATCTCATTAAGGAGTTCAAACCAGCGCTTAGCTCTGTTATAGAGCCTGGAGAGAATTTTGATAGATTGCTGGGTGAAGTAAGTCCAGTTCTCAATGCAGCACTATCGAGAGCCGAACAAAGTAATATTCAAGCATCAATACGAACACAGGAATCATCCAAACCCCATTCCATACCAAAGGATCGTGTATATGCTTCATATGACCAACCAGAAAATCTGAACCTAGTGAGTGTAGGTATCGACATTGGCTCTTCAACGTCACATCTTGTCTTCTCACGACTAGCTCTGAAAAGGGAACGAAGCTTTCTCAATCCGTCAAATCGGTTCATTTTAACTGATAGAGAATTGATCTATGAGAGTGAGATTATTTTCACTCCTTTGTTGAATCGTACAACAATCGATATCGAAGCAATCGTAGAGTTTTGCAAAGAGGAGTACAAGAAAGCAGGAATTACTCCAGAGATGGTTGAAACCGGTGCTGTGATCGTGACAGGTGAAACTGCTAAAAAAGCGAATGCAGCTGAGATTGTAAAACGTCTGTCTTCTGAATCTGGGAAATTTGTAAGTGCTGCGGCAGGTCCTAACTATGAGTCAATTCTTGGTGCGATGGGCAGTGGTATTGTTGCATTATCAAGTGAAACTAACCGGACAATTCTACACGCAGATATAGGCGGAGGAACAAGTAATCTTGCTATTGCTTCTAATGGGAATGTGCTCACAACTTCCTGCATAAATGTTGGCGGACGCTTGCTGGGGATTGATTCGGGATTCAAGATTTGGAGAATCGACGAACCGACCAATTTTGTAATGAATGAACTAGGTATGGAGTACAAGATTGGAGATATTATTCCTGAGGATGATGTAAGATCAATAGCTCGAGAGTATGCTCAGGCTCTGGTCGAAGTGATGAGTGGTCCTGCAAGGAGTCGTATTGCAAAAGAACTGATGATGACTGAAGACTTGGATTTCTCACGACCAATCGATGAGTTCTCTTTCTCGGGTGGAGTAGCAGAGATTTACTATGGGAGTGAAGAAACCTTTGATGATATTGGAAGGTATCTTGCAGAAGAAATCAAGGGTCTCGTTGATGAACTCGGTCTACCAATCATCAAGCCTGAAAACTTGATCCGCGCAACAGTCATTGGAGCTGGAGCCTTTACTCTCTCAGTATCTGGGTCAACCTGCTACTTTGACAAGAGTATTGAGTTTCCTATCAGCAACATCCCCATCATTCCAGTGAATGTGACCAAAGAAAATTACAGTTCAGATATTGTCAAAAAAGAGATCAAAAGAGCGTTTACGAAATTTGATATGAAAGAAGGTGAGGACCTTATTGGTTTGTACTTCAAAGATTCGCTCTATCGGTCTTATTCATGGTTACAGGAATTCGTTAGAGCTATCGAGAATTCACTACCAAAATCAGTTAGTAGTAAGAAGATGATTATCTTGCTATTTGAGAGCGATATCGGTAAAATGGTAGGACTCATGATTCGTCGTGAAACCTCAATTCAACACAACCTCATCTGTCTTGACGAGTTATTTCTCGAAGAGGGCGATTGGATTGATATCGGTGCACCTCTGAGTTCTGGGCAAGTTTTTCCCGTTACAGTGAAGAGCTTGGTATTCAATCAAAACAAGGAGTATTCATAGATACTAGTCAGTGTCTTGATCTAGGTGATCTTATCCTTGAATACGGTTCTCACGAGTACAATATTTACGACGAGTGTTATCAATTCAAGAATACCGACGACAACAAAGGCAAAACTCATCCCCATAATTGGCATCAGCACTCCAAAGATTATTGGACCTATGGTTATCCCTAGATTTCCAAGGAAATTAAAGAAACCCATTCCCATTGCAGAGTCTTCTTGTCCTACAATATCTCCTACCAGTGCCATTGACGGAGGGGATGAGATTCCTGCAAAGACCCCTAGGATTGCCAGCATTACTAGAAGAAGACTGAATCCTAGTACACCAACAATTCCAACTACTGATAGCACAACTCCATATCCTAAACTCCCAATTACTAACTGACGGAAGCGACCGTGTTTGTCTGATAATTTGCCCATTGGATATTGGAGAATGATGAACGGTATTGCAAAGATAGCTAAAGACATTCCTCTGAGTGATTCATCTAGCCCTAGTGATACCGAGATGAAGAATGGTAATGCTGTCAGGATGAATCCAATGTGGAGTCTATCAAA
>JAUWOU010000177.1 GCA_030612005.1 Candidatus Thorarchaeota archaeon
AATTTTGTCACCACAACCAATCCAGAAACCTCGTTCTTGAAGTTGTGGTCTGAAATAGACACCTGCAGAAGGAAGAATTGTGAATGGAATGCAACCCATCTCATTGAATCCCTTAGTTTCTAGAAACTCTATGAGTTTGGGATTGTCCTCAGCATGAAGTACGAACATCTGTCGCTTCTTTGCTTTGGTCATGCTGTCAATACCGACGGGATCTAAGAGTTCATTTGCCCAAGCACCAGTAGCAATAACTACAGTTTCAGCCCTGAAAGTGCCTTTATCGGTTACAACACCATTGATGTGTTTTTTCTGCCAAACATATGGCTCGCGAGGGAGGTCTAATTTTGGGTCAGCTTCAATGAGTAACTTCTCTACATTAACACCGAATTTGGGTTTCACATGGGTTAATTCCTTGAAGGCATCAAAGTAGTATTCAACAAGTCTAGTTGGATCAAGAACGCCGCAATCTTTTCCAAAAAGTCCGTAAGATATCTCGTGCAAGTTCATTAATTCTGCGGCTTCATCATTATTAAAATCAACATCGAGACCTGGAATCATTTCTTTTAGTTCTTCTTTGTTATAGACTTTATAGGAAATCCCAGACTTCTTCATCCGCTGCATCCAGACTTGTACACTTTCACGTTCATACTGCTTCTTACTTAGAAGCCAAAGATAACCAGTTTTCTCAAAGAGAAGATCATGACCAAGTTCTTCTTGAACATGTTCAAAGTATTTTATTGATGTATCTGTAAGGATTTGATTTGTTGATGAAGCAAACATATTTCGAACAGCCGCTGCACTCATTGCAGTGTTTGCTTGACCTGCAGCTAAGGTTCTTTCAACTAGGAGTATTTTCTTGTCTGGATTATTCATCTGCATATAGAAGGCAGTAGCGACACCTAGAACTCCTGCACCTACAACAATGACATCAAAGGTCTCTTCGGTCATGATAGAACCCTCCATTGATTAGTCCCGTTTTGTACACAAGCAGCCTAAAACACTTACTCTCTGAACCTTTTTTCATATTTCATTAATTTGAGCTTTGAGGAGGGACTGTTAGCTGTAGTCTGTAATTGAACATTTGATTTAGGAAGAATCGAGAAATGATAAGCCCAACAATCACGGACGCTAGAAAGATCATGATTAAAACAACAACCTGCAATAAAGCTGCAACAATTGGATTTACACCACCAATTATCATCCCACTCATGAAACCAGGAATGCTGACAATACCTAAAGACGCATACCTATTGAGATTGGGTAATAATCCACTTTCGAGTGATTCGCGAATTGTTAGTTCTACCGCTTGAAACGGTGAAGCACCTAATGCTAAAGCTGTTTCAATCAAACTTCGCTGTTTCTGCGCATTAGACCACATTCTATCTATAACTAAACTTGCGATTGTCATAGAATTTCCAATTACCATGCCGCCCATTGGAATTACATATTCACCAATTGGTTCAACTACCCCAAACAGAACGGATGCAGCCATGACTGAGAGAGACCCTACTAGGATGGCAGGAAGTGTGGCCTTGAAGACACCTGGAATCTTTTCGAGATTCGCAGCAGTTGTATATGCTGCAAAAATACCCATGAAAGTAAGAACTACAAACATGATGAGTAAATCACTAAGATTGAAAATGTAGACCAAGATGAGACCCATCAAAATGATCTGGATAGTACCACGAACAGTACCGATGAGTAATTTCTTTCCAACACGAATGTTCTGCCATTTTGTGATAATCAGAAGTACTGCAAGAAGAACTAGCGCTACAGCGTACCGGCTGAGTGCAATCTGAACATCTCCAGGAATTGAAGCCCACATATTTACTATGAAAGACAGGTCTAATTGCATTATTCCACATCCTCCTGATGATTATTTTCCATCTCGATAATACGTGAAGTGAACCGATGAGCCTGCTCTTTGTTGTGAGTCACTATGAGAATCCCAATCTGACGTTTTCGAATGACATCGTTGAGAACATTCTCAACAGCTAGCGCAGACTCTTCATCAAGTGAAGCCGTAGGTTCATCAAGCAAGAGCGCTTCGGGATTCATTACGAGCGCACGTGCGATAGCTATACGCTGTTTCTCACCGCCGGAGAGATTAAAGGCATCATCGTCAAGTTTCAGTGAATCCAGCTTGACCTCACTAAGAATTTCATTAAGTGAATCATCATCAATTGATTCTCCAATCTTACTCAAACCCCACACGAGATTATCTCTGACAGTTCCAGCGAACATCTGACTCTCTTGAGGAACAAGTATCACATTCCTTCTAAGCTCTTGAGGGTCCCAATCTAAGATGGGTTTTCCTAAGACCGTGATGTTTCCAGACTCAGGCGTTAACAGATCAACAACTATCCTAAGGATTGTACTTTTTCCGGATCCTGAACCTCCAGTTAATCCAACAATCTCATTATGACTGATAACTAGATTGAAATTCTCGAAGAGAATACGATCACCAAAACTCATTGATACATTTGATAATTGAATAATGTGAGTTTCACTCATGAATTCCACAAGACAAGGAAATTACTATCCTACACAAAAACCATTGTAATTTGATGATATTGGATGAATCCCCCAAAGAAATATCAATGAAGACTGAAACTATTGAAGGAGGTTCAATGAATGGTTGGTTTGATTATTAGGAAAAATAATGGTGATTTGAAATGGTTTCCATTATTCTTGGATGATGGAAAATACAAATTTTACCCACCTAAGGGAAAGAAAACTGGAAGAGAAGTTGGTAAGGAGTGGCACTTCCAAAAATATCTACCTGGATACTGGACTTATGCTTCAACCGCATCTCATAGGAGAAGGATAGGCGGAGGTGATTCGCTCGTCGTGTTAGAAGATGATGGAGATCTTAGATACTTCCCATTCCGAGAAGAGACCTTCATTCATAGGGGAACAGGAGATAAAGTTGGAAGGGGATTCAAAGATACTTATGATTACTACGTTGCAGAGTGGACAGCAAATGGAACTTCAGATCTCTTAGTAAGAGATGAAGATGGAAACCTTCGATTGTTTCCTTGGAATGGTAAGGAGTTCAAAGACTTGGGTCGCAAAGAGCAAGTTGCCAATGGTTTTAGTAAGAAAAAATATCCAGATATCTACCCTGGATATTGGACAGGCGGAAGTACTCCAGACATTCTAGTTAGAAAGGATAATGGAGACCTCGTCGTCTTCGAGTTCAACGGTGAAACCTTCTACAAGCAACGCAATTACAAAGTCGGTGATAATTTCAAAACTAAACACTATGAGTATCTTCTCATGGGAGATTGGTTAGGGAACGGAACACCAGACATGCTAGCATACAGAGACAAGAGATTACGTCTATATCCATTTGGACCGAATCCGAAGAAGGATCACTTTACTTTCACTAAGGATAAACAATGGCAATCTGACAAGGATTTCAGAGATGACTGGACCTATCTCGTTGGTCACTGGAGAACTCCTGGAAAACCGGACCTGATTACGGTGAACAAGAGCAATGACCTCTGGTTCTATCCATTCGATGATGGAGTACTTGTAGATTTGAAACGGGATAAGCAGGTCGGAAACGATTGGAAAGTAACTCACTTCTGGGACTTCTATCCAGTTTAATCCAGTAATACCGCAAGCATCAAAAGGCGACCAAATCGCGATGCAGATTGGAGCGGGTTAATAATTGACTGAAGAAAAAGATACCGAAGAAATGGAATTAATCGAGCCCTCAGGAGAAACAAGAAAGGTTTCTGTAGGAGTTATTTTAGTAGCCCTTTATGCAATTCTAGCCATTCTTCCAATGAGTACGTTTATTGGAGGGGGTGGAGTTTCGAGCCTTCTTAGTTTTGCTGTTTGTATAGCTCCATTGATTGGTTTAGTTCTTGGGTCAGTTAGAGGATTTGCTTACGGATTTCTCGCAGGGATAATTGGAACTTTCGTACTTCTTCCATTCGGTGGTGGAGTTTTTCTAATTCTCCCACCAACAATTCTTGGACCCGCTATAGCGGGATTATTCACTGGACTCCTTTTGAAGGATGAAACAAAGATAGGACCTCTGCTAACAGCAGCATATCTCATTGTAATTATCATTCTATTCGAGATTTTCAAGTATGAAGCATGGTGGTTTATGCTTCCCTACATGCTTGCATTGGTCTTTGCATTGGTGCTTCAGTTCAAAGAAATCAAATTTGACTCGACTCGCACTGGAGTATACAGATATCTTCAGTTTATTCCTTTCACATTCGTGGGTGCAATGCTTGATCACTCCATGATGGCAATGGGATCAGTGTTCCTATTTGATCTCCCAGCGGTTGGTATTTTTTCATTCGCAACTATCTTCCCATTGATGATACTTGAAAGAGTTACAGCTACACTTCTTGCTGCACTGGTTGGATTCATCATTCTCAAATACTTTGGAAATGAGATTGGTATCCAATCCTAATCAAGTGATTTGATAATTTCCAACATTGCATCAATCTGCATATCCAGTGGCATGGTTGCAAGTGACATCATATCTTTCTGAATTGCTTGAGAAGGAATGGCTGGAAGATGGATGAAGGTTGCTCGAGCATCAAGAGAACCATTCTCGATTCTCTGCATAACGTTGTATAGTAACCAATTGCACCCATAAGCACCCGCAAAATAACTGACATCTGCTGGAATGTTCTTCTCCTTCAAGACTTGGACTAATGAGTGAGGATCAATATTGGTAAAATAAGCCGCAGGACCTTGTTGATCGATGATATCAGTTTCAGGAGTGTTGTCATAATTATCCGGTCGTTTTGTACTAAGTATATTGATGGCAATTCTTTCAATAGTAATTACTGCCCGATTTGCTTGACCACAGCATAACACGTAATCAGGTTTATTCTTCTTTAATGCAGCATCTAGTATTCCTAGTGCTTTCTTGTAATCCAGAGGTAGAACCAATCCAACTAACAAGTGTTGATTGATTTTCTTTCCATCAAGGTTTTTGGCTACCTCTTCAGAGGGATTAATCGTGAATCCATCAAATGGTTCGAATCCAGTAACAAGTATCGTGGGCACAGAATCACCGAGTAAACGAGTTGATGACGTCCTAATGAGTACTACGCAGAGTGTCAACCAAGTGCAGAAAATAACCCTGGCGCTGCTAGGATAACAAACCACACACCGAGTCCAATCTGCACGATTCCAATGATTACACTCACCCAGTTAATATCACCAATCTTAGCTTTCCTGGATGCTGCATCAGTTCCAAGAGTTAGAACTGCACCATAGATGAAATCAGTTGACACATGGGTCACATAGATCAACACACCAGCAAGAAAGACTGTACCTACACCAATTTGCAAGGTACCGACTAACATTGTCACATTGGCAAGTCCCACGCCAAACCACCAAATAAGGAAATAGGGGCTAAAAATACTCACAGCAGCACCATGAGCTGTAGCTTCTATTACGGAAGAAGCTGTGACCTTAGAAGCCTCTTCTTTTTGTATCACCGCGCTGTATCTGTAGTCGCGGAGTGCTAAGAATCCGAAAAGAATGATGACAATTCCACCAAAACCTACGAGGAGATCAATAATTAGAGGAGTAAGAGTAAGTGCTTGTACACTGAGGATGATTGCTGCAATGATACCCAACTCAACAATTGCGTGTCCAACCATAGGTAAGATTCCATGAAGGCGCCCATGTTTACTGCTCTGCATAACTACAGCTGCGGTTAGGGGTCCAGGTGCTAAAGCTCCAGTAAGTGAGAGTGCGAACCAAGCAATAAGAATCTCAAAGACACCCATTATATGTACCAGCAACAAAGGCTTAATGAAAATCAATGAAAAGGATACTGATTGGTCCTTGCTCATTCATGTTGGCGTAATATTTGTATTACAACCATAATAGACAGGCGTTCCCAGATATCCTTAAGAGCGCTCCTTTGATTAGAACTGTAATTACGGGAGCTGCAAGTCAGTGAAGCAGGTTCAAATTACAGTACCCTTTGAGAAGATTGAAGCGGTTTACGATTTTCTTCTTGATGGGCTTAATATTAAGAACGTCATGAAGTTCACTTCTGACAATGCAGTGGTGCTGCAATTCAGAATTCCAGAAGATTCTGTAAATGAAACGATTGAAGCCCTAAAGAGTAGAGGAGTAGGTGTCGAATATGGTTTTGTTGACATACTAGATCTCAAGGCATCACTCCCAAGAGAAGCTGAGGAAAAGGCGAATGACACAATAATTCAACGAGATGCAACACTAGCTGTTGAAGAAATCTATGAGAATGTGAAAAAGCAATCTTCATTGAGTTTTGATTATATTGCATTTATTATCCTAGCAGCAGTCATGGCTGGTTTTGGTTTGATACAGAATAATGTCACGGTTATCGTTGCTTCTATGCTTCTGAGCCCCTTGATGGGGCCAATGCTAGCAATAGCTTTTGGTTACGTTGTTCGAAACAACTCACTCTTTGTAAAAGGTACAAGGAACGAAGTGATTGGTATTGTTCTATACCTCTCAGTGGGTGTAGTCATGGCTCTCGTTATGCCACTCCTTCAACCAGATATGATAGCAACCATCGTAAATGATGTTGGTACAGGAGCAACAGTTACTAATATCACTGAAATCACCAGACGTGGAGGTTTCTCTCCATTAGATATTGGAGTAGCAATATTCTCAGGGGCGGCAGT
>JAUWOU010000257.1 GCA_030612005.1 Candidatus Thorarchaeota archaeon
GGTTGGCGTTCAGCAACTGGAGAGAGTATGTCCCTTTCCAAGCTGGCTGTTGAAACTGGCCTACACCCACTCTACGAAGTTATCAATGGAGAAGAGTGGATCATGTCAGGTCCAAGCAAGAGGCTAAAGGAATTGAAGCCCGTTGACGAGTACTTTAAGACTCAGGGCCAGTTCAAGCACCTCTTCAAGCCTGAATGGGAAGACTTCAGAAAGAGTATCCAGGAGCAGGTAACTCTCGACTGGGAAATCTTGAAGAAGAAATGCGGTGTGGATTAATTCGAATATGAGGAGTGCACGGGCGCTCCTTCTCTCTTCTTTTTGTCGATGGATATATCTGATTGAATCTTCTAGCCAATTTCTGGTTCATCAGAATGTGGTCCATATGAAGGCAATAATGTACGACCTCAAAATCAGCAAAGCTGTTCGAAAGAAGATGAAGTTGGCTAGTAAGTATACAATGATCAAGTATAGGACAGATTGGCCGAAACCAAGCATCAAATATCCAAGACAAGTTCTGGTGCGACCCATCATTTCAGGCATATGTGCATCAGACATCCACCAGATAGAGGTAAACATCTCTTATGCAGCTAGTATTCTTGCGAGGAAAGAGAACCCATTTCCACTCGGTCATGAAGTCGTAGGAATCGTAGAAGAAATTGGTAGTGAAGTTCAAGGACTCAGTATTGGTGATCGAGTGAGCCATTCTCCAGTAGCATCGTGTGAGTGTTATGGTTTTGATTATTGCGAAAGTTGTAAAGCCGGACGACCAGAAACCTGTCAAGCAATAGCTGGAATAGGTGATGATTCTGCCCTTGAAAAGAAGTACGGAGGACGGCTGAAGTTCGGAGGGTTTGGAAGTGGAGGTTTTAGCGAATATTTCGTCACCTTCGCTGGGCAACTTCAGAAGGTTCCTGAGGGAATTCCCGATGATGCTGCACTCCTAGCTGAGCCGCTTGCAGTTGCGATCCATGCAGTAAAACGAAAGCTACCTTCTGATGAGGATACAGTAATTGTCATTGGAGCAGGGATCATCGGTCTCATGATTGTGAGAGCAATTAGAGGACTCGGTTCAAAATGTAGGATAATTGTCCTAGCTCGTTATCCGTTCCAAGAGGTTGTAGCAAGAAAACTAGGTGCAGATAAAGTGATTTCTGAGAAGAAAGTGGATACTCTCTATCAGAAGGTTGCGGATACTACTGATGGGCATCTTCTCAAACCGGTATTAGGAAAGAGGATCCTCTATGGGGGCTCTGGGCCAGATATCATCTACGACAGTATTGCTTCTGATTCAACATTAGATGATTCTCTGCATCTTATCAAGAATAACGGAACTCTTGTGATAGTAGGCATGGACTTTGGTGTCACAAAGAAGACTGACTGGGTATTGACAGTTTACAAACAGGTGGATGTCCTCGGCTCAATGATGCATGGATTAGAAGAGCACAACGACAGATCTATTGATTCTTTTAAACTCGCATTCGAAATGATGATGGAAGAGCCTACCCTTCTAGAGGGCCTTGTAACACACAGATATGGTATCGATGATTACAAGACTGCATTCTCTGTTGCTTCTCACAAAGAAAAGAATAGTGCAATCAAGGTTGCATTCGAATTCGGGAAGTGAGAAAGGGTGATCTTAGATGGAGCTTTTTGGCTCCAGTTATTCCTTCTTTTTTCATTCAACCCATTAGTTGTGAACATAGATTGAACTATGCAACTCGATAAGCAGTTACCGTCTACGTAAACGGTATGCCGCAATACCGATGAACGATAGAATCGCAATGATCACGATAACTATTATCAAGTACTCAGGATAAAATGGAAAGAACCCACTACCTTGACCTGGGATCACAATTAGCTGTAGACCGGAGGGAGCAGTGACTTCCTTCCTAGATAGCATGCCAGTTGAAGTGTCCCATTCATAGACTACATCAAGGATGTCATCGTACTTTAGTAAGGCAATAGCTCTGTCGGTTTCAATGGTTGCGTTAACGAATTTAGAATGGGTGAGGGTCTCCAGTATTTCCTGTTCTAAGAAGAGCAGTTCAAAGAAGCTTGTACCATTCATATTCACTGGAAGAAAGATTAGATGGATGTCACTGTCATTAGCTACAAACCTTACAATATCGCCTTCAACGACCCAAGTGATGTCCAATCTATCGCCAGCGAAAATATCAAAATCGCCAGGAGGGTTGGATTTGAGGTAGATTGCATTATCTCCACCAGGAATATTGTGTCCACCTAACCCGAACATATATCGTTCATTGCTCTCAAGGTCTCGTAGCTCAGATTTCTCAGCCATCCAATGACACATATTGATTTCAATTTCAGAAGACCATTCCGAAGATGTACCACTAACTAAGGGAACAGCAAGGCTTGATATCAATAAAAGCAGAAAACCACAGGATGTTGCTACAACTCGAGTCATTATTCTCCCTACTATATCCTACAACTAATTCTACAAAAGCTACCTACTGTGATAAATGTGATTAGAAGGACTTATGCGGTAGAGAGATTCTGGTGCTTTTGATGACAGACCGCATCTTCTCAAACATTGGTCGACCGTTGATCATGGCGCATCGTGGAGATTCTGAAAATACTCCTGAAAATACAATGCTAGCCTTGGAGGCTGCGGTTTCTATTGGAGTTGATGTTCTAGAATCGGATGTCCGACTGACAGAGGATGATGAGATAGTACTCTTTCATGACGAAGACTTGGAACGTACAACTGGTGTGCCAGGAACAATTCGTTCGCACACACTAGACGAGCTACTGAAGATTGATTTTGGATACAACTTCACTCCAGATAATGGGTCGACATTTCCATTCAGGGGTAACGGTTTCACGATAGTAACTCTCCGAGAGGCATTTGAAAGATTTCCAGAGATGATATTCAATCTTGACATCAAGGATACAGTTCCATCAGCACCAATGGAGCTTGCACGGTTAATCTCTCACATCAAGCGAATAGACTCCGTAATGGTTGGGTCATTCCATAATAATCAACTTGAGCGTTTCAGAGAGCTGATGCCATCTGTTCATACTAGTGCACACCCAGGCGAGGTAAAGAACTTCGTACTCTATACCAAGATTGGCGTACCACGAATCAAGGCCGAAAATATCCTGTATCGAGCATTCCAGATTCCAATAAAGTCAGGACCACTCAAGGTTGTCACTAGAAAGTTTGTAAGAAAAGCACACGAATTAGACCTTGCAGTTCATGTCTGGACAATCAATGATGAAACAACTATGATTCAACTTTTGGATCTTGATGTTGACGGAATTTTCACAGACCAGCCTGCACTCTTGAGAGAAGTACTTGAAAAGCGAGGTCTTCTATAACTGGCGAACCCTTA
>JAUWOU010000263.1 GCA_030612005.1 Candidatus Thorarchaeota archaeon
AGCTCGAAGTGATGGTACTGATACATCCACATCCTGATCCACAATCCAACAGACAAGATCCTCCAGCCTATCCAAGTCCCCTAAAGATGAACCAATCAGAGAAACTTTCCTAACTGGAGTTTCTTCTAATCCTATCTTGACAAGTTCTTTTAATTTGCTCAAAGATCGAGTTCTTCGGGGACGACAAACGTGCCCAATTAAACAGAATTTACATGAATGTCCACAGCCACGAGTCACTTCTAGCAGAAATGATTTCCCAAAGATCGGCTCTAACTTAGATCCTGTTTCTACATCTGGCACAATCTGAGCTATCGGATAATCTAAGGAATCAAGGTCACTAATCATATTGCGACCAACAGATTCAGGGCTTGCAGATGGAACATACACTCCATGTAGCATGGATAAAGCTGTGATTGCTTCAACTCTTGAATCTGCATCTCGAATTTTATTGACAATCTCATGAATAATGAGTTCCCCATCTCCAATCACAAAGGCATCAATGAAATCTGCATATGGTTCAGGATTTGTACTTACAACAGGTCCTCCAACAATAACAATGGGATCATCATCGCATCGTTTCTTTGCGAGGACAGGAATATTTCCTGCGTCCAACATCTGAATGATGTTGAGAATGTCTTCTTCATAGGTGAGTGTGAATCCTACAATGTGGTTATCTCTGAGTCTTCTTCCTGTTTCAATCGAAGTCGCTGGAGATTTAGTCTGATGTCTAAAATATCGTTCACAAGAAGTATCTTCTCTAGCATTTAGAGTCGAATAGAGAATTTGCAATGCAAGACTCGTCATTCCAACACGATATGTGGACGGATAACAGTGTCCATAGAGTATGTCAACTCGGCTAGAGTCTTTCACAACTACATTGAACTCTCTCACTGGTGTTGCTGGCAAGGCTTTCACTCACTTTTCAAGTCTATTATTTTCTGGTCTTGTAGTGCTATCACCAGTTTGTTCGCTTCGATATCCTTGTCTACAATAACACCTATTCCGGTTCTGGCACCTTGATGTAGGATTACTCCTGGTGAGATTGTGGTCCCAATGCCAGTCTTCACATTGTCACCGATTATAGCTCCTAATTTCCTTCTACCTGATGACACTCGTTTTCCTTTCACAGTGATACTGACATCTCCATTATCGTGTCGTAGGTTTGCAGTGATTGTGCCTGCTCCAAAATTGGAACCTCGTCCAATAACTGAGTCCCCCACATATGACAGATGTCCAATGTTAGTATTCTCCATGATTATACAATTCTTGATCTCAACAGCGTTTCCAATTTTTACATTCTTTCCAATAGATGTGTAAGCACGGATGTAACAGTTTGGACCTATCACGGCATTCTCTCCAATCAGTGCTGGTCCCTCAATATACGCTCCCGTTTTGATGACTGCACCTTTCTGGACAATGGTTTCACCCTTGATGACTGCACCATTTTCTACAGTCCCCTCTATCTTAGCCTGTGTTTGACTAAGAATCATCTTGTTGGCTTCTAGTAGGTCCCAAGGTCTTCCAATATCTAACCACCATGAAGGTAGTGAGTAACTCCCAACATTTCCCTTCTCAATTAGCATTCCAATAGAATCTGTAATCTCATATTCTCCTCTCGATGAAGCCTTGGTTTTGGCAATTGCATCCATGAGCGATTTACTGACGATATAGAGCCCCGCATTTACTAGATTGCTCACCATCTGGTCCTTTGTTGGTTTCTCGATTAGTTTGACTGCTTTCCCTTCTTCAACAGCAACGACACCATAGGCACTCGGATCATCAACGGGTCTTACTGATAGAGTTAGGTCATATCCTCCATTCTCGTGATATGATATGAGACCTTCAAAACTACCAGGTCCGAGCATGATATCACCATTCATTAGAATTGATGAATCCTCACCAACAAACTCTCTTGCATAACCTGCAGCATGAGCTGTACCCTTTCTCTCCTCTTGATGAACATATGATACAGACATTTTACCCCAATCTTGTGTTTCTATTGATTGACTGAGTTTCTCTTTATGATATCCATAGATGATGAGAACCTCTGTTATGCCTGCATTCTGCAGAGCTTCCAGTGTGTGAAAAATCAAAGGTTTTCCTGCTACTGGAAGTAGATGTTTTGGTTGATTTGCAGAAAGTGGTAACATCCTAGTGGAGTCCCCAGCTGCAAGTATGACTGCCTTCTTCATCATGAGTCGAGGTTCTTCTCTCCTATGCGGCATTAAAGCCTTTGTTTTCAAGATTGTTTTTCTACAGCTCGATCTTCTCTTGTAATTGTCGAATCCGTCCTCTCATATCGGGATAATCTTTTCCAAAAGCACTCATCTGAAGTAACTGGTCATACATGTCCTGCATCTCTTTCACCCACTCCCCAAGTTCCTTTGTCTTGCTACTATCATCTTTCTGCAGCACAGACAATTCGCATCTTGTGATGAGCGCATCCACATGCCAGAGTACTACGCTCCTGTCAGAATGGTCGCATCCCTCCAATAGCTCTAGTGCTATCATGATGTCTTTGATTGCCAGGTCTGAATCGGACCTACATTGCGCTAACTTCACATATCTGTACCCAAGTTGAAAGTTCTTTGTCGGGTCTACCTCCAACTCCTTGATCTGTTCTAGGTACTCTGCTTCCTCATCAACTTCATCTTCTTCACTTCTTTCTTCAATTGGTGATGCGGAACGAATACTCTCATAGTTCTGTTCCTCGTCCAACCCCTCTTCGTACTCAGATTCAATATACTCTTTTTCAGGTTCCATCCCTTCAGCGGCCTCTATCGCTTTGTATTTTTCTTCCCGATGCATATCTTCCGCGGCTTTCTGATGTGCCTGAGCCAGTCGAGAGTGTTCATCCATCCGGGAGAAGGATTTGTGCATTACCTCACTCACATCCAATATCACAGGAAATCTAGTTCCTGAGTCAGAATCGAAGAGTTCCACACACTCCGTTAAGAAACCAAGAGAGAAACTGGTAAATTCTATTGTTTCTAAACTATCCAATGTAGAAG
>JAUWOU010000254.1 GCA_030612005.1 Candidatus Thorarchaeota archaeon
AATACTTCAGAGAGTGAGAAACGCATAGAGGTAATGGAAGAAGTAGCAGAGACCTATGGAAAACTTGGGCAAATGGACAAAAAGGAAGAAATTGAAGGTCTAATTAAGCAGACTAGAGAGTTTATGGCACTTTTTGAAAAGGCTGAGTGAACGCAAAAATCAGGTTGATATGATTGTAAAAAGGAATTGAAGTGAAGGAGTTCCCTCACTAAGTCAATTTGAGGGTTTCAAGGAAACGCCTTGAGGAATTCCTCAGGCTCATCTCCTTCTTCGATTAACTCAATCTCTTGAATACCAGCTCTTTCAGCATCATACCTTCTGGCCAAGATAGTACCATCGAACTTCTCCCTAGATGATGCACCTTTACCTCGCCAAACGAAAATGTCATCCCATGTATCAAGTAGAAAAACATCATCAGTCTTGAGAGAGTCTTTGTTCACAGGAACCTCTGCGAAGTAGGTTTCATCTCCCTCTCTATGGACTCTCCAGAGTTTGTACTCGTGTGTTTCTAAATGGACTTTCTTTAGAAGTCCTTCAGTGTCCTCGTCAGTAAGCTGAAAGTCATCGAACAGTGCTTTGAACTCTTCTGGTTCATTGCCACCTTCGATGCGGTCAATGTCTGCTTTACCTTCACGGGCGGTATCCCTCATAACCGCTGATGCTGCAGTCAGAAATTTCTCATCAGCAGATGATTTGGGTCCAATCCATAGGTAGATCTTCATTCCGGAGTCAACAAGGTAACAATCTCCTCGTCCAAACGCACCGGGATCTGGCATTCTAACTAGACGACCTTTCTGCACGTGGTAAACAGTCGGCTCTTTCATGAAATTCAATTCATATTATTACGTCTTAAGTTATACCTGCGTGTCTTCAGTTATGTACAATAACACTAGGACTCAGACCGCTTCCTGGTAGTTACTCTTGGCAAAGATAGTACTGTTCATATCATATGTAATAAAAAGAAGAGTTTAAATGTAAAGTTTACTTTACGTTAATTGTACTTTACATTGTCGCTCGGATGTGCATTGATGATTGTTAACAAACTCAAGGATCTCCGTGAAAAAAAGATGAAGCAGTCAGTGAAATCTGAGGATTGGACACAGGAAGGTCTTGCAAAACGACTTGGAGTGACCAGACAGACCATTATTTCGATGGAAAAAGGCACCTATAATCCATCATTAGTCCTTGCATTCAAAATTGCACACGAATTCAGAGTGACAATTGAAGACATATTCGAATACAGAGATGATAAAATTGAATCGTAATCAAATTGGTAACGTTGTAGTATTGATAGCTATTGTTGTTATGCTTGTCATAGCATGGTACTTTATGCCAGGGGGATTCTGGGGTGGAGTACTTGGTATTTCACTTACAATATTGATTATAAAACCAATAGAGAAGTATCGAGATGAACGATTTACACAGATTCTCAATATCTCAATGCGGAATGGTTTCGTATTCCTCCTTATCGCGTTACCTTGGACAGGGGCACTGTGGGCTCTGAATTTACTAATACTTGATGCATTACCAGCTATTATCTTATCCCTCTGGTTTACTTCTATGGCAGTAACGTACGGATCGGGAGTGTATTATTTCAGGAAATAAGGGTGAATCAAAAATGGAAGAAAATCTAGAAAGACTATCGAAAAAGAGCATTGCAATATGGTTGACTACTATACCTTTAGTGTGGTTTATTGTATCACTCATCGTAAGCTTCATCTCACCAACTGAATCTTGGCCTCCCTCTTTGCCACTTTCCGCTGCAATCCTTCTTCCTCAGATAGTATTGATAGGATTCGTTGTCTATGGAACGAATTTTCGGGACGAACGTACTTCACTAGTTTCCGACAAGGCGACTCGTAATGGATTTGCTTTCGTTTTCTATGTGATTCCGCTGGCACTCGTAGTTCTTTCATTGACAGGTGCATCTATTGAAACTTGCACTGCTCTCGTAATGATGTGGATTGGAGCGGTTGCAGTCTTTAGTATATCCGCGTTTTATTATTACAACAAGTAAGAGGATTTCAGAAGTGAAAACAAATCATATCAAGACGAATTATTGCCAGACCTGTCAAAAACAAATAAACTATTGATAACTCCAATCGTTAATAAAAGACCACCAATGTTCCATGTCAACTTATTTCATCCAATAATCTACAGACTCGCTAGATTTGTGGACTGTAGCGGAAGGTCATAATACTAATCAGGGAGGCTTGTATATTAGGCAACATACCTGGAGAGAATTTGACATGGATAAATGGGAAGAAAACTTCCTTCGAGAGATAGTTGAACTGGATACTAACAGTGATGAGAAGAAGAATTATGTCGCCTGTGCTGAAGTAATCAAGAATTATTGCACAGAGGCAGGTCTCGTTGTAGAAATCTTCGACTCGATGCACGATGGGATTCCACAGCCAAATGTAGTAGCCACCATGGATGCAGGAGCCAAGACAACAGTTCTACTCTGTACGCATTACGACGTTGTACCTCCTGGAGATGTTGAGGATTGGAAACTACCTCCATTCAAGCTTACAATGAAGAAGGACAAAGCATACGGTCGTGGTGTGAGTGATGACAAAGGTAACATTGTAGCCGCAGTGAGCGCTGCGAAGGAACTCATCAAGAAGGGAAGTTCTAAGGTCAACTGGAAAATTCTAATCAGCCCAAATGAGGAGATAGGCGGCGAATATGGCATTGACTACCTAATGAATGGACCACCGAAGATTCGAGGAGATTTTTGTCTTGTTGTAGACTCAGGTCCTGAGTATGTGAGTGTTGGGGCAAGCGGTGTCATTGCAGGTACAATCACTGTCCACGGAACTCAGGGTCATGCTGGATATCCATTCAAATTCGCAAATGCAATCCATCTCTCAATACCATTGATGCAGGTCATGCTAGACTTTATCGATGTTCGCACAAAGGTCGTTTCAGAGTTCCCTGCACCTCCAGGCAGTCCTCACCAAACACTGTGGGGTAGATTTTCCATGACTGTCTATGAGGCAGGAAGCAAGACCAATACAATCCCAGGAAAAGCAGCAATCTCCTTCGATTGTCGATCTATCCCCGAGGAGGATGTGGAAGAGGTCGCTAAAGACATCGAGAATTTCCTTGAGAAAGCAAAAGAAGAAACTGGAGTAGAAGCAACTCTGGAATTCAAGACAAAACATTCAGGATGGGGCTCGGACCCAGAAAATAAATTCATCAAAGCGTTCCATGCTGCAGTTCACGATGTGGTAGATCCAGGGATACCAATCTCAGCAGATTTGGGAGGCAATGATGGCTATTACTTCACCAAACACGGAATTCCTACTGCTTGTTATGGAACACTCAGGGATGATAACAACTACCATGGATTAGATGAATTCATGCACCTTGAAGACTTTGAAAAGGTCAAGAGTGTGCTAATCCATTTTGCAGAGAAGTGTTAACAGATG
>JAUWOU010000130.1 GCA_030612005.1 Candidatus Thorarchaeota archaeon
TACTGTTCCAAGTGCGATGAGCACTTCCATGCTGACATCAATGCAGCACGAAACATCATTCATGTTCAAGATTCCAGTGTCGTTCCTGGAAGGACAAAGGACATATGTCCAACTTTGTCCACTTTACAATGAACGGTATCAATGGCAATAGTGGCAATACTTGCAGACGCCTTTTTATACAAAACAAGAGTGGCATAATTGGGTAGTCACAATGCTCATAGTACACAACACGTTAACCAGACAAAAGGAAGAATTCGTACCACTTGACGGAAATAATGTACGTATGTATGTCTGTGGACCCACGGTTTACGATTACCCCCACATTGGCAACGCTAGGTCCTTCGCAGTCTTCGACACAATTCGTAGATATCTTGAGTATCTAGGTTACCGTGTTCAGTACGTCACGAACTTCACGGACATTGACGATAAGATGATCAACCGTGCGAACGAAGAAGGCACCACGATTGGCGAACTAGCTACAAAATTCATCTCTGAGTATCATGTGATTGCAAAGCAGCTGAATCTAAAGCCAGCATCAATTAACCCAAGAGCAACTGAACATATGGACGGCATCATCGAGATGGTCGAGCTGATCATCAAGAATGGTAAGGGCTATGTTGCTGGTGGAGATGTCTATTTTGACGTTAGCGAATGGAATGCATATGGAGCTCTGTCTAAGATACCCCTCGATGAACTCTCCGCTGGTGCACGGGTCGATGTAAGCGATAAGAAACAGGACCCGCGAGACTTTGTACTCTGGAAGGCTGAGAAACCAGGAGAACCTTCTTGGGATAGTCCGTGGGGCAAAGGTAGACCAGGCTGGCATGCAGAATGCTCTGTAATGGGAAAGCACTATCTATCCTTGCCATTCGATATCCATGGTGGAGGACAAGACCTAATCTTTCCACATCATGAGAATGAAATCGCTCAGTCATCAGCTGCATATGGAATCGAAACTCCAGTGAAATACTGGTTGCACAATGGTTTCCTCACTCTCAATAGTGAAAAGATGTCAAAGTCTGAGCAGAACTTCTCAACAGCCAGAGAGGTTCTCGATAATTACGACCATCAAGCTGTTCGACTCTACCTGGTTTCAGGACAGTATGGTCAACCTCTTGATTACAACGATGGTGCTCTGAAGCAGGCGAACCAGTCGTTAGAACGAATCAAGAACGCTGTTGATACTGTGAATGGGCGCATTTCAATCCTTGAGCGTACCGGAAGCCGCGAGTCAAAAGCAGATAAGAAACTTGGAGAAGCATCGAAGAAAGTTAGAGCTGGCTTTGAAGCGTCAATGAATGACGATTTCAATACGCCAGGAGCACTTGCTGAGATCTTCACCTTCATCCGAGAGATAAACAAACACACCAAGGAAGTTGGAGGAGCTGCAGTTCTCAGAGAAGCACTGTCTGTTCTATCCGAGCTTATTGGTATTCTTGGGATTGACCTTGAGGCAAGCGAAACCGCGGAGGACTCTGGAGTATCTGCTGAAGCTCTCAAGGGTGTCGTGGAGTTCCTTCTGCAGCTTCGTGAGGAAGCTCGCAAAGCAAAGGATTTTGCAAAATCAGACCAGATTCGAAACCGCCTAAGTCAGCTTGGAATAACTATTGCTGACACGAAGGATGGTCCTACGTGGAAAATGGGATAAATTACAGTAGAGAACCAGCAGTGGATGAATACACGGGAATAAAGTTGCAGGCTGTGTAGGACAACCTCGCAAGGGTTTGCTGGTTCTAAGGTCACTGAATTTTAAACTAAGGTTTTAAAGTGTACAGACAAATGAATCTTGAGGGAAATTCGTTGAATCGACGATATCTAGTCATTGTTAGTATATTTGTGCTAATACTCATTGCTGCATCAGAACCTGCTATTCCTGAATATCCATCTGTGGGAATGAGTGAGTATCAGAAAACACCCGTGATTTTTCACACATCACATGAACCGATCACTATCAATAGTAATGCAGACTTCTCTAGTCAAGGATTTCAGGGAGATGGGACATTAGGAAATCCCTATCTCATTGAAGGGCTAACAATAATCGCAAATTCAACTTCCATAGCTATCGCGGATACGACAGTATATTTCGAGATAAGGAACTGCACAATCTCTAGAACCAATCCGGATTCATATGGCACAGGTATTCATTTTTCTAATGTAACCCATGGAACAATCATCAACTGTACCATTATTATGAATTACAACGGAGTCTACATTATCTATTCTAATCATTGTTCGCTAATCAACAATACAATCATTGAAAACACGTATGGAATACACCTGAGAAATTCAAGCTACTGCGCCATAACTGACAATGTGGCTTTGAATAATTATCGTGGATTCTGGTTGAGTGAGCAAACATATTGCACTATGACTAATAATACTGCTACAAATAATTATGATGGGTTCCTTTTATTTACATCAAATAATTGTGTGTGCATACGGAACACTGTTTCTCTCAGTTATCGTGGATTCTGGTTAAGTACACTAACCAACTGTACCCTTGCAAACAACACGGCCATGAATAATGACCATGGATTTCACGCATTCTCAATGAACAACACTTTGATTGTAAATAGTACCTTGATCAACAACCGATATGAAGGAATCTATCTCTCTGGTTCAAATAACTGCACGTTAGCTGATAATACCCTTATCGGCAGTGGAATTGTCTTCTCCGGAGAGAGTCTGCCATATTGGTTACATGATATCGCGGGAAATATGGTCAATGGTAAAGCTGTGGGCTATTTTGTTAATCTCACGAATACAATCATCGATGGATCTCAATATGGTCAGGTAATCATGGTCAATTGTTCCGAGGTCACAATCAAAGATGGACACTTTGTCAGATCCTCTATGGGAGTTCAGCTTATCTTTTCCGATCAGTGCGTCCTGATGAATAACACCATTGCTGATAGTTCAACTAATGGATTCTATCTATACTCCTCGAATTACTGTACGTTAGCAAACAACACCGCAACTGATAGCCAGTATGGAATTTACTTGAGAGATTTAATCGAGTGTACCTTGGTGAATAATACAGTAGTCGGGAACAATTTTGGAATCCATCTAGTCTACACAAAGACCTGTACCATAACACACAACACCCTTGTCAACAATGGATTCACCGTTTCCAAATGGAGTCATAGTCTCTCAAACTGGCTCCATGATTTGTCAGACAACACTGTCAATGGTAAGCCCTTGGGATATTTTGTAAACCAAATCGATACAGTCATTGATGGCGCATTATATGGTCAAGTAGTATTAGTCAATTGCACTCGGGTCACAATCAGTGATGGAATCTTCAATAACGCTTCGGCAGGAATCCAACTAAGTTTCTGTAGTGGCTGCACGATAATAAACAACATTGCTACTGGGAACAGTTACGGATTCTATCTGGGTAGTTCAACTGATTGCATATTAACCAGTAACTTTGCTTCAAGCAATGATAGTGGCTTCCACATATACTCATCGAGCAACTGCACCTTAATGGATAACACTGCTTCTGCCGGCAGCTATGGATACTACGTAGATTTCTCAGACACCTGCACCCTGACAAACAACACTGCATCCAATAACAGCTTCAGTGGATTCCATCTTATGTATTCAAGCGACTGTATAATGACGAGTAACACTGCTACTTACAATGATTATGATGGGTTCTTCCTAGGTTGGACTGTGGAGTGCACCCTTACGCACAACATCGCCATCAACAACTCAAGATACGGTGTCTACTTAGATTCTAGCATAGACAATGTGTTATACCTGAACCGGCTTGGATACAATAATGAATCTAATGCTTGGGATAATATGTTATATGACGGGGTATCAAACCAATGGGATGATGGTGTATCCATTGGCAACTGGTGGAGCGATTATAATGGAACAGGCACATACCTAATTCCTGGACATGCAGAGAGTATAGATCATTATCCACTCTTATGGACCGACACTATTCCTGAGAATGATGATACTACTATGATTCTAGTCACTTTAGGTATAGTGTTTACAATAGGAGTAGTAGTAGTTCTTCTTTTGATAAAAAAGGGAAGAAAGTGAACTATCTCCAATTGCCATATTCACTTGGCAATAATGACAACTCATCAGCAACACAGCAAATCTATCAAGTGGAACGAATTCTGGAAAACCATTTACCTCAATCACGACTCTCTAGCCTAAACCTTCTATTAGTGCAACACTTTCTGAAGTGAAAGAGTAAGAAATGTTTAAGGAAAGTTTCATCTTCTTTTTAAAATTACAACGACTATAACACCTACAGCAACCGCAGCGCCTGCTCCAATTATTAGTGGGGTAGAAAGTGCTGGTACTGGATTAGTTGTCGAAGTAGTTGTTGTTGTAGTTGTCGAACTTGTTGTTGTTGTTGTCGAAGTAGTGCTTGATGAGTGATGGTACACCTGAGTCCATAACACGGTTTGTACCGCGTCGTTTTCTCCATCTGTCTGAAAGTGATCTTCGGACATACTACTTAGCACATAATCAGCGGTATAGTTAATTTCAGCATCATAGGTCCAACTAGTTTCGGATCCGCCTCCATATGCAGATATTAAGAGATTATTTCCAACTCTTGAAATACTGAAGTTGGTCAAAACAGCGCCTAAAGTAGTGTCTAGTTGAGTCATTTGAGATTGAATCCTTTGCTCGTCAGCAATATATCGAATTAATAATCCGTTCGAAGGTCTAATATTTATCCCAAAGTCGTCATCCAAGCTTTGAGTGTTAAAGAACACACTGACCGCAGCGCCACCATCCTCACTCATATCAGCAGTAACGTAATCATCTACATAAGTTACATTAAATGTCACGGTCATTGTGAGCGTTGAATCAATAATGAATTGATTATCAGTATATTTTGTTGCTTCATACTTCAAATCATCTCCATTACTAACACCCCAAGATACCGCTGCTGCAGTATTTGTAATGCTAAAAATCACAAGAACAGCTAATAACCCAAAAGAAATTGATTTGAAGTTCTTCATGAATAGATATTGCAATACTCCTTTATTAAATCCTATTTGACTATATACAACTGAATATTAACCGCATCAAACCACGATTTAAAAAATCAAACTTACTACTGGAGAGTCTATTTGTGACTCTCAAGCCTAATCCTTCTATTTCTACGCACTTTCGAGAAATGTTGCGCCGCTCCGATTGTTTATATACGTTCGGTAATAATTTACCAATATTCTGTAAAGAATTACCAATAGGAAAGGTTGGAAAAATGGCACGTAATGATGTGGTTATCAGAACGGAACAATTGAGCAAGAGCTTTGGCTCTATTCAAGCAGTTAGGAATTTAGATCTTGAAGTCTTCGCGGGTAGTCGATTTGGATTTCTAGGTCCTAACGGAGCGGGCAAGACAACAACAGTCCGGATTCTGTCTGGATTGTTAAAACAGACCAGTGGCAGTGCTACAGTTTGCGGATTTGATGTGAGAAAGCAACGGAATGCTATCAAGGCGATTACAGGTCTCCTACCGGAATCACCTGGATTATATTCCAAGCTCTCTGCTGTTGAGTTCCTTGAGTTCATTGGAGCATTGAATAATCTCAGTGGTAAGTCGGTTCATAGAAGAATTGATGCTTTGCTAGGAATGTTGGGTTTAGAGAGCAGACGGAATGATCTCTTAGAATCGTATTCATCAGGAATGAAGCAGAAGGTACTCGTCGCTTCAACACTTCTCCACGAACCTAAAATGGTCTTCCTCGACGAACCAACTTCAAGACTTGATCCTTCAGCAAGTGCGCTAGTTAAGGATTTGATACTAGTTCTTGCAGAAGAAACTGAAACGACTTTCTTCATCTGCACTCATATGACTAACTTCGCAGAAGATACATGCGATATCATAGGAATTCTCAATGAAGGGGCATTGACAACTCTAGGTTCACCTCAAGATATCATCGACCAGCTTGGAGCAAGCGATCTAGAAGAAGCATATCTCAAGATTGTAGGTGGGCAGGTTGATAGAGAGAAACTCCTGAGCTGGAGGGACTAAGTTGGCAGGAGCATGGCGGCCCATAGCGAAAGCTGAATTCCTCGTCAGGACAGTTAAACTTCACAGAGCACGAAAGATACTGTATCCCGCATTGGTCGGATTTTGCCTTCTCTTCGTCCTATTCGCAACTCCAAATATCGTAACATTCTTCCTTGGTGAATTTGGGGCAGGGCTCGACTTATTCCTGGCAACTTCACTTCCGGGGGTAATGAGAACAATCGTGCTTGTAATTTGGTTAGCTATTCTCATCTTTCCAATTTCCAATAGTCTGGAGAATGTTAAGACAGATCAGTGGGATATCCTCTTCAGTAACAATGTGAAAACCAGAGATATTTTGTTAGGGACCTATATAGGAAAGTTACCCATCTATGGTCTTCTAGGTCTAGCTCTCTCATCAATCATTGTTGTACCCTTTGTTATTATTTACAATGTATCACTCATTGGTCAGCTGTTGATGTACTCGATTACAATTCTTTTCGCAATCACAACTATATGGCTCTCGAACGTTATCAGTACGGCCCTACACGCTAAAATTGGACAATCTCCGAGAGGCGATGATATTGCAAAGGCACTTAGCTGGGCGTTAATACCAATTATTGCGTTGCCAACGATGGGTGCTATGTATTGGACTGAGCAGGTCACTTCATTGATGAGGCTTGAAGTTTCAATGATTCTTCCATCAACTTGGGTAGCAGACATTCTCACCTGGATAGCAATCACTACGAGTTCCCTCCCACCATCATCAGTATTCAATCTTCAAGCATTCTGGTTCCAAGTCAGTCCAATCATTAGTCTACTGTTAATCTGTGGATTTTCAATCGCCATCTATGTGATAGGATTCAAAAGTGCAGATAGACTTTTTTCATTAGGTTCTGGTTTAGGATCAAGCAGGGTAATCACTGTTGGTTCAGAGAATATCGCGATCAGAGGAGTGCGCAGGCTTTTCGGAGCCAAGTTTGGAGTGATCATGGCAACATCACTGAAAGATTACACACGCAAACTTCAGAATGTTGCAAAGATATCATATGCGATGTTCCTATCTTTGATTATTCCTTTAATTCTAACATCTGGTCCACTCACCAATATTTCGAACGACCCAATCTTTGTTCCGCTGATGACTAGTCTCTCAATCGCAATGATGTTAGGTATTTTTGGAGGTGTCGTCTTTGGGGGGATAGGTTTGCTAGATAGCCAAGATCAACTCTGGATTCTCAAGGGTGCACCACATGGAGTTTCCAAATTTATTGCGGCTAGAGTCATTTCGTACATGATGCTGGGCATTATCTTGGCTGTGATTCCTGCAGTTTTCGCAGGGATTCTACTGGGTCTTCCTGCGTCAACTATTGTGGTCATTGTACTTTATGTCTATTCCATAATTTTAGGAGGAATATTCATTGGTATTGGTATCACTGCGTTTAATCCTTCATACAGCGATTCATCGAGTAGTGCATTCGCCATTAACACAATTGCAACGATATTCATCACAATGATAGCTCTAATTGTAGGATTGATTCCTGCAATAATTATGGCGATTGAGCAGGGAGTACTTGGACCAGCACTAACTTTTGCTGCAATCCCAGCGCCACTCATAGGTCTCATCATTCTATTTGCTGGGACTATCAAGCTCAATATCTCGGAGGTTGTCTAAACAATGAAATCAATGAAAGTAAATATTGCAATTCTTCTATTGCTCTTGCTCTCAGTTATAGCTATGCCCGTGGGTATGAACTCACACGAGGTAGAGGCTTTGACTACAACTCAAATCGATCAACACACAACAAGTGGATACATCTCAGACGTTCCATATGTCTGGCAAGAAATCGCTGGATATTGCTTCTTTGCAGCAATGTCAATGTCTCTTCAAGGGATGGGAATGGACCTAGATATGGACGACCTCTTTGCAGCAACGGGTAGTGGATTCTCCGCATTGTACTTCAACGCCGAGAGTGAATTTAGTTTCTTTCCAGGTATATTCGCTCGACAGATGTCATATTTCGAATTCTTCTGTGAACTTTATGGTCTTGACATGACCTTGTACATAGACACGAGTACAGATTGGGGATCTAATTCAATAGATGCATTTGAAGTTCTAGAATCAGGCTACCGGGACTACAATAACACTTCAACAGACTCTCCGTTCAATGTACTTCGTGAATCGATAGATGCAGGAATCCCACTGGCAATCGCAACAGATGTCTACTATCTTCCACCGGTTGATTACGACATCTTCCGGCAATATGCCGCTCCATTAGACGCAGGTGGGATTGCTCATGCCATCACAATTGTGGGATACAATGATACGTCACAGGAAGTTCAGATTCAAGATCCAGGTGTAGGTCTATTTGGTGAAAGTTATGGGTATCCAGAAGATGGCCGATGGAACTACTCAATGTCATACATAAGTCTGAATACAGCATGGCAAAGCGCCGGGTACTTGACATTTTGTGTGTCACCCGGTTCTGGTCAAGTCGATGACTTTGAAGAAAGACTTGGTGATTATATTTGTAAGAGAATGCGCGGAGATAGAACTTCGTATTTCCAAGGATACGAAAACTATTACTTCCTAAGTCCAGGAAAAACCGCCTTCAGTGGACTAGGGCTCGATTTGACTGTGGAGAGCATAAGGAATTATGCAGTGCAATTTACGGATGCACACAAACCAGAAGCCTTTCTGTATTTTGGACACAACCTCGAAGCTGTAATGACAATGCAATATCATTCATACCGAGCAGCTCTTAGAGCGATTCCAGATATTCTTCCAGGAGTGGATCTGCAAGAGTTTATCGATGCTGCAGATGATGCACTACCTCACCTAGAGATACTCAGTCACAATGCTTCAAGCTCTAGCGGATACGACTTAATATTTCGGGACAGTCTGGTCTTTCAAACTTTTGAAGAAATTGCATTAGATTACCCTTCATTGCGTGATATCGATGCTACAATTTCATTGCATCTGGACCAACTGAATGAGATCAGGGACCATCTCTTTGCAATTGCAGAATCTTGGGAAGCTGCTGCAGATGCTCTTGAAGAAGCATTAGGTATTCAGAATACTACTATGGACGAAGGTTCAATTCTAATTGCAGCTGGAGGCACGGGGATCATTGTCCTTGCTGCGGCTATCCTGTTGTTTCGACGAAAAAATCATTAGAAGAGGGAGGACCGAGTGACATCGGCCTCTCTTAATTTATTTTTCAGTGAATCTGATTCTTCACATTAATCAATAGACCAGGGTCAGCAAGTACATACACCTTAGGATTGGGATTCTCCTTAAGAAATCTATTAACGAGGTTTCTTAGAGTGCCTTGGACTTCACTTGCATTATCTACCGAGCATCCTTCCATTCGGTATATTGAGCGCAGTTCATCTGCATCAAGTCCGCTAATGACTTTGATATTTCCTTCTTCTACATCACGAAGGATTCTGAAGAGGTCTGGAGGTTTTTGATTACCAATTTTGAAGGTTTGTTCGGACCCATAAGTCTCGATAACAAATCTTAGAGCGTCTTGAACTTCGAGGTCCTTTGAAGCTTGCATTGCTTCTGTAAATGCGGCAGATCCTATGCCATCCTCACAGGGTGAAAGAAGAACAATCCAGCCTTTCTTATCATGACGCAGTGCGTTCCAAGCAGCATGAATTCCTTTTCCAGC
>JAUWOU010000270.1 GCA_030612005.1 Candidatus Thorarchaeota archaeon
CCATCAGGAGGGTAGAGTAAAAAACTGCATAGAAAAGATACCGCGGGACGAGGAGTCTTCCTGAACCAGCGAAGAATTTCAGTATCCCGACCTTTACATTCCTCTTGAGTATGAACTGACCATGGTTGTCCTCCCCCACCAGCTCCAACTCTTTGAGTTTGTCTAAATGATAGGACGCCAGACTAGGACTAGAGAGGCCGGTTCCTCTCTGTATTTCGCGTAAGGTTGTGGGCTGAGGGTGCCTTAGCATGAACCAGTAAACTTTGAGTGTCTTCCCTTTCAACCTAGATGCGATCTCTTCAACACTTGGATCTTGGTCATCTTCGCTCGCATTCACGGTCGACACTTCCGCAAGCAGCTGTTCTTGGTTCCAACGTGCTGTTCTTATGCCCTTTTCCTGAGGATGAAACAATGGTACAGGTCAGCTGCGCTCAACGTTGTTTATGCAATTTACTCTAAAAGGTCTAACTTTTGCAAGTCGCATTCTAAATTTTTATTCTCCATGTTCTAATTGTTTCGCTGATGTGGTGGGCAGAGGATAAAGGCGAAAGAGCTGCTCAAGAGGGGGTCACCAGACCAACACACTGTAATCAACATGGTGGAGAGGCAGATTCAGAGCTGAGTGAAGAGTGGCCATCCATTCACACTTCCGCAGCTTAGGAGTTACAGCTTGGACTTCTCTGCCAGCAATACCGCAATCCCTATAAACCAAGAGAAGCGAACGACAGTTTCACGGGCCAGTGGCTACTCAACGAGAGTTCATAGACCTTAGCTAGATAGAAACGAAGGGGAGTTTGGGTCAAACCCTAGTGGTCCCTGAAGAATATCACTCCTTTTTTCAAAAGGACATTCCTAACTTCTTCAATGACCCTTACAAGGGTTTCATCATCAATATTATACTGCTCAAGTTTTTCTCCAACCTCTCGTTCTATAAGATCAGAGTCTACCCCCCCTGCCATCTCTGTCCAACCCTGATAGGTGTGTATCCACTGTGTAACTTGAATAGAAACATACTCACTCTCTTCGGTGGCGAAGTTCGCTACTATCACCATTCCTCCAGCCTCATCCCTTGTGATATCCACTGATGCAAATTGTAGTACTGCAATTTCCTTCTCTTGGATAAGAGAGAGATGGTCCTCAATCTCTTTGTCGACTAACTGTTTCATTGTTTTGTTATCAGAGAACCCTCCTTGATCCAGTACTTCCTCCATTCCTTCCTTCAAGAGCGAAGACAGATGTTCTCTCTCTAGCATCTCAACTTTGGGCACAATAACTATGTGGACCATCTTTTGAAGAGTGAGCTCGGACACAAGTCTAAATTCAACTCGATCTTCGAATCTCTTTATCTCAGGACTCCAACCATCAAGGAGGTAGATTCCGGGATATATTGCTCTCTCCTTTCTCCAACGCATAACGTGTATAGATTCTCTGAACTCCTTAGGCAAGTCTTTGGACTCTGGAATCCGAATATCATACCACATCCATTGGCCGTCATAAGCACGATAGGAAATCGCACCTGTTTCAAGAAACGCTGCAAGAGCTGGACCGGTGAACTTGATCTGTTCTAGTTCTCTGACCTCTTCAGGAACCTTATCATCGGAGTAGAAAGTTATTCTCCAACAAGCGCCATGTCTGTATATTGACTCGTTGAATAGTGGCTCCGGTTGTCCAGGGTGACCATCTACATCTTGCAGGTATTCGATAACCCTCTCGGTTGCCTTGGAGTGTTTTGTTATGCGCTCAAGATTCTGACTTCTCAGTGGACAAATATGATAATCATGACTGATTTTAATTCTCTGAACAACACCCTTACTGAAACTAAGGAATGCTTCAGCCGTAGGTGGAAGTGATACTGATTCAATCTTGAAAGGGTCACTCCTAAGGACGAAAGGTCGTAGGATTTTCACATCCTCATCAAATTCGATATCATCAAACCTGTTCCACACATAGTGGTTCTCATCTATGACAACTGGCTCGCATGAAAAATCAGGCCGTCGCAAAATCTCAAGTACATCCACAGTTCTTTTGATTAGTAACTGTCCAATCTCATCCTCACCCCCATGATTTAGTAATGAAATCTTAAACATTTGCGCTTCATGGTCTAAGTACACATGGCACTTAACAGATATACAATCTCGGAACACAGCTGAAATGAGGCCGAGACCTACTTGGATATAATCCGCAAGATTCCTTGGTGGCGCTCTGATATTGTTTCCAGCTACCTCCAGAAGAGTTGAGTCATCTCTCAGAGTCATCGACATGAGGAGTGTGACAGTTTCGCGTCTTCGTCTGTAGTACTCAATGCTCCCCACTGGTAACCAATTTGAGGTCTTTTCATTGTAAACCCAGAGACCTTGAATCCCCCTTTGAGTGGCAACCATAATATCTACTCCCTGTTCAGGGTCCACTCTTTCTGACAATTCCCTGAGTAAAGCAAGGTCGCTTGTTCCCCAGAAGGGTTTGTTTCTGCAGAATCCCTTCAAAACATCAAGAATCAAACCTTCTTTCCCGGGAGGGAGTCTGAGGTAAATCATGCTCATTTCATGACTACCT
>JAUWOU010000017.1 GCA_030612005.1 Candidatus Thorarchaeota archaeon
AATAAAATAACCTTTGAATTAAGCTTCATCTTTTGAAACTGGAATAGTATATTATAACCTGTATTAATCACTTTTCAAGCCTCATTTTGCACAGATTTGTTTCTTTTCTGCTATCTATCAGAGCATAAACCATGCGGTGTGAACGCAGCACGAAATATAATTCATGTTCACCCCGGTCCCAGTGTCGTTTCTGGGCGGACTGCCTGATGTCCAGGTTTGTCTAGTTTACAATAAACGGTGTAGAGTTTTGTGTGAACGCAGTTAATACTTATCTTTCGCGAAGCCACTCATCGAGATATGCGGTTTCTAGTTCATCTGCTTCTTCAAGGTCTTTCCCGGTCATAGTATCTACAAGAGTCTTTGTTCTCATGAGTATCTTTGGATCTTTCTGCAATAGTTCTTGGACAAATTCAATGGCTTTTTCCATTATCTCATCTTGCTTGACCAACCTGTCTGCTAGTCCTATGTGTTTAGCCTCGTCTGCTGAAACCTTTCGACCCGTCAACAGTATATCTTTAGTTCGTGAAGGTCCTACCAAGTGATAAAGATTGGACGTTGCTCCAGCTCCCGGAAAGATAGCTAGGTCCACCTCAGGAAGGTGAAATATTGCATTCTCCGAGAATATCCTAAAATCACAAGCAATTGAAACCATTGCACCAAATCCAATGGCATATCCATTAACAGCTGCTACAGTAATGCAAGTTCTATTCTGTCTGATAAGTCGAATTGTGCGTTCAAGTAGCTTAAAGAAATCTGTCGCAGCTTGTCCCTCAAGTCCCGTAACCGTTTCAAGGTCAAAACCAGCTGAGAAGGCCTTTTCGCCCTCTCCTGTGAAAATAATCGCTCTAATTTTGGGGTCATTAGCAATAGCTGATACTTTTTCACTGAATGACTCAAGCATATCCTTAGTGACCGAGTTTAGCTTGTCTGGTCTTGATATCTTTACTATTCCAAATGAATCTTCAATGGTTACTATGATTTCTCCGTTCACTTGTTCTCACCCTGAGATAGCTATCACAGGATTGTCACATTCGGATAAAACCTTCGTTATTACATATCACATGCACTACATTTGTCTTTACCTTTGACATGCGAGGAGAATTGTCGATGGAATTCACACATTGTTCCGTCGTTTCGAATTACTCTGATCATTCTGTTGATTTCGCGAGTCATGACTTCGAACATGTCATCATTTGTCGACTTCTTCTCATATTGCTCTATCATTGCATCTGCAGACTTTTCAAGTTCTACTAGGAATTTTTCAGGTATGGTTACTTGGTCTCCTCTAGACCTGCGCCCCTTCTTCTTCAGAAGATACTGAGTAATAGCGGGCTCTGTTACCCCGAGCATCTTTGCAATTTCTTTTTGAGTGATTTTATGTTCTTTCTTCTTTCCGTCTTCTCCCACCCTTGGAACAGTCTTAGTCTTCATCATCTTTGCTAGTTCACGCCTGAGTGCCGGAAGGACGTACCATACCTCGACCTCTTGTGGCATCATCCACGTTCTTCTTTTGGTTTGCTTCTTCTCAGTTGTCGACATTATAATCCCTCATTAAACACGTTCACAATAGTTATTCTTTCATAGAAATCACCTAATAAGATTGCTGGCGCTGGCATCATTAAATTAACGAACAGTCTTAAGTTACAATATGTAAGAGGCGAAAGTGTGTGATGATGGAAGATACGGCGCTTCATTCAGTCATTGATGTCATTGCCAATGCGGACCATATGGTTGCGTTAACTGGCGCGGGTATATCAAAGGAGTCCAATGTGCCAACATTTCGTGGTGAGGATGGTTTATGGCGAAATTACGATGCTATGGAATTAGCAACTCCTGATGCTTTTAGACGAGATCCTTCTCTGGTATGGGAATGGTATGCCTGGCGACAAGGTTTGATTGCAAATTGTAATCCCAACCCAGCTCATCTTACTTTAGTAAATTGGGAACAAAAAGGAATCTTGAAGTCTCTGATCACACAGAATGTTGATGGTCTTCACATTAGAGCAGGCTCTACTAATGTTCATGAAGTGCATGGAGACCTTTGGGCGCTGAAGTGTGTTTCATGTGATTACATAGGTCGTTTAGATGTCCCAGCAGAAGGAATTCCACCATGTCCGAAATGCGATAATAATCTACGACCCGATGTGGTATGGTTTGGGGAAAGTTTGGATCGTGATACCATATCAAATGTTTATCAAGAATTGGAGAAAGCAGATGTTTGTCTAGTTATCGGAACTTCTTCCCTTGTCCAACCAGCTGCATCTTTTCCTCTCATTGTAAAGCAGAGCGGTGGTCTAATAATAGAAGTGAATATTGAACGAACACCGCTCACCTCTGCAGTTGATTATCACTTATCCGGGAAAGCTGGTGAGATTCTACCACAACTCGACTTGTTGCTTACTCGTCAGTAACTTACTGGATTCCTTCGTTACGAGCAACTCCTGCACGTCTTCTGGATTCCCTGGCTTCACTTGGTCTATTTAATCTCTCAAAAGCACCAGCCATTCGTTCAAACATTCCAGGAGGTAAACGTCCCAGATTTAGGAGTTTGAGGTACAGACTTAATGCATGTTTCCTATTTCCACGTCGTTCCATACACATTGCCAGATAGAATAATGCATCCTTGTGATTTGGAGAAATTCTCAAAGTTCTTAGCAGATTTTTAGATGATTCCTGAAATAGACCTAAATGAAATTCTGATAAGCCCAGTAACATCCAGTAATCTGGATTATTCCGTTCAAGTTTAATGGCATTCTTTATTGGTTGAATTGCCTGCTTCCATTTGTTCAATTTCTGAAAGCAATACCCCAGTTGATACCATGCTGCAGAATTTGTTGGCATTTGCTTGGTTGCAACTTCTAATGCATCTATTGCTTCATCATACTTGTGCTTTCCCATCAATAGACTACTGACCCTAAGCCAAGCATCTCCATTATTCGGGTCTATTTGTAATCCCCCGAGGAAAGCCTTTTCCGCTTCCACAAGGTTTCCTTGTTTTAAGAAAGTTTCAGCAGCTAAGAACCATACTAAAGGATCGTCTTGTTCTGATGACCCATCAACTATGTCTGATTCTTTTGATGTGCCATCAAGTAATTGTTCGAATTTGCTCGATTCATTTTTCTTGATTGGCTCTTCTTCAAATGTGGTGATTTCATCAAGTTCTTGTTGACTAGCTTTGCTTAGAATTGAGAGAAGGTTTCCCCATTTCGAACTTGTTACAGCTTCAATAACGACTCTACGAGGATCCTTCCAACTTGCTCCTCTGATAATTGCATTGGAAATGATAATTGTCCTCATTTTAGGCCATGTCATCTTGAGCCCTGCACACTGTGAGATTGCATTCTTTCCAGCTTGCTCAGCATCAGTTTCACTTCCCCTTGAAAGTAGAACTGCACTCAGTATAGCCCAAGCAATAGGAAATTCAAATTGTAAGTCCAAAGCAATTTTGAGAGCTCGTTCTGCTTTAGCAGCTTTTCCTTTGGATGCTAGAAAACATGCTAGTTTGAACCAACCCTTAGCTGAATCATCATCCGGTGTTATACTAGTAAGGTCCATTTCTGAACCTGCACTCCGCTCCTGTTCCACGTTGGTACACCAATCTTCATTTCTTATTGTACGCGAGGCTATATTAGACTTACAGTCCTTGAGTGGAGTAAGAGATAAATGGGAGATAACTTGGACCTTCTAAGAGGTTGAGTTCTTTGAAGGTTCTAGTTACTGGAGCGACTGGTTTCCTAGGTGGAAAAACCATTGAGCTGATTCTTAAGGACGGTCATGAAGCTGTTGCTCTTGTCCGGTCTACAAGCAACACAGAAGGTCTTCCTAAGAATATTGAAGTTCGAGAGGCTGACTTTTTTGATGTAGCAAGTCTTGAAAGCGCAGTTCAGGGTGTAGACGCAGTAATCCATTTTGCTGCATATTTTGACTTCTATCCACGCGATGAAAAACTCATGTTCAAAGTGAATGTAGAGGGTACAAAGAATCTGATGAATGCATGTGTTGGAACACAAGTCCAACGTTTCATTTACTGCTCGACCACTGAAACGATGGGACCTATTAGGTTCCCTCCAGGTACAGAGGATACTGAGCTTGTTCCATCTTTTAGTTATGGTGAGAGCAAGATTCAAGCTGAGAATGCAATACGTGAAATCTCAAAAGACACTGATCTGCCGCATATCATTCTACGACCTACTGGCGTAATGGGTGAAGGAGACCTCTATGTTATGTTAGAGGTTGCAGAACAACTCAACGAAGGCAAA
This sequence comes from Candidatus Thorarchaeota archaeon, assembly GCA_030612005.1. Classification (GTDB taxonomy): domain Archaea; phylum Asgardarchaeota; class Thorarchaeia; order Thorarchaeales; family Thorarchaeaceae; genus SMTZ1-45. Next base: position 4,260 of record JAUWOU010000017.1, read on the forward strand.
GTGTTTGCACTTCCAACTGATCTCAGTGGGCAAATTATGTACACTCATGTTGACGACATTGTGGCCGGGTTTGTTGCAGCTCTTACCCCAATGTCCGCATTAAACAACACCTTCATACTCTGTCCCGATGAGTCAGTTAGTTGGGAAGAGTTTGTTGAAGTAGTGACAACACGTCTTGGAGTTAAACCCCCTAGATTGCGAGTGCCAGCAATATTCGCAAAATTTGGAATGGTTCTTCTAAGCCCATTTAAAAATAGAAAGAAGAATTCATTCTTTTGGCAAGGAAAGTCGGTTGATATTATGATGACTGATAGAGTCTATTCAAATGATAAAGCGAAGCGACTTTTGGGTTGGACTCCTAAGGTAACAATGGTTGAGGGTTTCCAAAGAGCAATAGATTGGTATTTTGAAAATGGTTATCTCAAGAAGAGGTCATAGATAATGGAGCCCTTCATTGGATTCATCCTTATTATCTTGCCAATTATCTTGGCATTAGTGCTCTTGGTGTTTTTACGAAAGGCTGCAGACGTCACTGGGGTCATCGTTTGGTTCGCTACTATTGTCATTGCTATCTTTGCGTTCCAGACTGATGCAATTATTGCCATCACTGCAAGTGTTGCTGGAATTGTCAAATCATTTCCAATCTCACTGATGGTTTTAACTTCGATATTCATGATGACTTACATGCAATCAACTGGTGCTCTCCAGCGGCTCATAGTCTTTTTCAAAACTCTCGGAGGCGGTAGCAAACCTATGCAGATCTTGATGATCAGTTTTGGTCTCGGTCTCTTTCTCGTCGGAATTGGAGCAACACCAGTTTCGATGTTACCCCCTGTAATGTTGGCACTTGGATTCAATCCTATGGTCGCTGTTGCTCTTCCCGCGATAGGTTATGATCCTCTTACAACATTTGCTCTTCTCGGAGTTCCAGCTGTCGTCTTCACTGGAGAGTACTCTGCTTGGGGTGCAACAATTTCACTTCAAGAAGCAGGTTCAGTATTTGCATGGTTTATGCCGGTCGTAAGTCTTGGTATAGCAATTTCTATGCTCTGGATCGCAGGAGGACGGAAACTTCTCATGAGTAGAGATGGGCTTATTCTTGCATCCATCTGTGGATTAACAGCTGGACTGATGGCTATCGTTTGCAATGTTATTTTTCCACTTACAACATTGACTAATGTGTTTGCTGGTGCTGCTGTACTTCTTGTTCTCTTTCTTTTCAACAAAGTACGGAACAAACCAATTATCGATAGAAATACACTTGATGAGAAGGATCATGAAATTGAAGCAGGAATGAGCCTAAGACGTGCGAGCATTCCTTGGGTTGTCCTCGTAATTCTCAGTCTTACGACAAATATGATTCCTCAAGTATTTCAATTCTTATTCCATGACCTTGCATTTCCTGTAGCCATTGGTGCATATCCTATGGTTCTCAATACAAGATTTCTATGGCAAGCATATACATTGATGCTGATTGCAACAATTGTATCAATGCCATTTTTGAAGACCGACCGAGATGTTTTGAAAAGAACTTTTAATGGTTTCAAGAAAAGAGCTCCTCGACCAGTATTGGCAGCAGCTATCTTCTTTGCAATGGCTGAGGTCATGAACTTCAGTGGATGGGTTGTTGATGGTACTGGAACGTGGCTTAATCCAACCGATCTTGCTAATGGCCTTGACCCAGCAAACAACATGATTTTTCTACTTGCCAGCATGACTGCAGGATTAGGATTGCTTTATCCCATACTGGCACCTTTCTTAGGACTCTTAGGCGGCTTCATCTCTGGTTCGGAAACATCCGCAATAGCTATGTTCACAAAATATCATGTTGAAACAAGTACAGCGGTTGGTGCTAATTCATTGGTTGTGGCCGCATCAAGTGGCATTGGTGGTGGTCTTGCTAGTGTTCTGAGTCCTGCAAAGATACAAAATGCTGCAGCTGTGATAGATGAGATTGGAATTGAAGGACAAGTGATACGATATGGATTAGTTGTAGCGCTCCTGATGACATGGGCTACAGCAATCATGACAATGCTTCAAGCTTTTGCATTAACAGTAGTGACGCTTTCAATTGTAGGTATAATGATTGCATTACCCGTCGTGATTGGGATAATCCTCTTCTTCAAAGGGAAAAATTCTGAAGAAACATTAACGTCGAATGATTCTGAGTAAACTGAATTTACTACGATTGTAATTCGTCAATCTTAGCTGCAACTATGAAGTCATTATCAAATAACCCATTGATTGCGTGTGTCCATGCAGTGAGAGTCACTTCATTCCAGTGGATAAGAATATCTGGATGGTGATCTTCTTGTTCAGCAATTACTGCGACTTTGTTTACGAACTCCATGGATTCCTTGAAATCCTTGAACTTGTATGTTTTAGCTATCTTATCCACTGAACCATATACCTTCTTCCAACCTGGAATAACGTCGAGCATGAGTTTCACCTTCATCGCATCTAATGGTGGAATTCCTCCTCTACAAGGGATGCAGGTTTGGGAAGCGAGTTCTTTTCTTGTCTTTTCTGCCACTTTAGTTCACAGTTTATGATATACATCTACTAAAATAACTATAGCTAAGTGTGCATTTTGTCATAATCCTCGAAGATATCTTCCGACCGTTTCGACAGTATTAAATGGCATGGGCGATGATTTACCGTTTGAAGGTTGATGTCAGAGTCCAATCTAACTTACTGGAGAGGGACAAGTTTCTACATTAATCCGACCTCTCGTTGTACAAATAATTGTCTTTTTTGTGTTCGTCAATTTTCAGATGGAGTATATGGTTTCAATTTGGAGTTAGCTGAAGACCCAACTCCTGAGGCACTTGTCAATGAAATTGAAAAGACATGGACTGATGAGTTCGATGATGTTGCCATTGTTGGTTTTGGTGAACCTACAATCAATATTGAAGGAACCTTAGCGGCGATTAGAAAGATCAAAACCCTAAGTGATGTTGCTGTCAGAATGAATACAAATGGATTGGCACTTCTCATTCATCCCGAGAGAGATATCGCTGCTGAGCTAGCTGCAGCTGGTCTTGATCGAATTCAAATCTCACTCAATGCCCCTGACCCTGATACCTACCTGCAGTTATGCCAGCCAAGTTTTGGTAGAATGTCATATGACTCGATATTGGAGTTTGCAGAAATATGCAAACCTTTGATGCGAGTTGAATTGTCAGCAGTTGATATTCCTGGAGTGGATATGGACGCCTGTAAAGGGATTGCTGACAGGTTAGGAGTTGAATTTCGTGTTCGTATCTTCAAGGGCCCAGACGGAAAACTCGATGGGATTCTTCGAACGCTTACAACATGATTCTTCAGTGGACAACTATATCTACAAGATACAGTAGCGTGTTGATATGGCTCTAAGAAAACTTATCGACGGAATATTTGTTAGTGATGATGGTACTAACGGTGGAAATCATGGAGCCATAGTACTTGATGATGAAGTAGTCATGATAGATGCAGGAATGATACATCCAAAAAGTGCAGAAATTAAGAAGTTCATTGAAACGGAAACCGGACTACCTATTCTCAAACTAATCTTCACTCATTCGCATGGCGATCACGTGTTTGGTGCCCAAGCTTTTCAACCTGTAAATCTAATCGCTTCTGAACCAATGCTTGATCGGTGCAAAGATAATCTTCAGAATGACTGGAAGCTTGAAACCTTGAAGAAAAGATATTCAGAGATGAAGGATGAACGTCCTGAACTCTGGGCAGCTGTGCAAACCCTGTCGATTAAACTTCCTGATATCATTTTTGAAGATCAATTCACAATTGGAAATAATAATGAGGTCACAGTTAGACTTCTCGGAGGTCATACCTCTGGGTCATCAATTGTCATTTCCCATCCACACAATACTGTATTTGTGGGAGATCTCATTTTCAATGGTCAATTTCCATATGGTGGTGATCCCTCCTGTGATCCTGATAGATGGATATTCGCACTTGAGGAGATTCATGCCCTTGAGCATGAAATTATAATTCCTGGTCACGGTCCTGTTTGTGGGCAGAATGAACTGACTGGGTATGTGGAAGCTCTCTCAGAATTGCGTGAAAATGTGAAAGAAGCTATTCAAACGGGACTCTCAGTTGAGTCCTTCATCGCACGCGAAATGATTCCACAACCCATCACTACAGGGCTTGAGAGATTTGCAGAAGTTACTTTGGATCATTGGTTCAGTTTCTATGGGTAAGGGATGAGAATGACACTGTGGGAACCAATCTCAATAGGCAATATGGATTTAGAAAACCGTCTAATCTTTCTTGCAACTCATCTGGGGTACTGTGGAGAAGATGGAATTGTAACGGATAAACTCCTTTCATTCTATAACGCGCGAGCAAGATACTGCCCTGGATTGATTATTGTTGGAGGCTGTTATACTGAACATCTAGGAATGGGCGGCCCTACAATGATTGGCATTTCTCGAGATGAACATATCAAGGGTCTCAAACAACTTGTTGACACAGTACACTCATTCAAGGTTCCTGTAGCCGCACAATTATATCACGCTGGTCGATATGCCCACTCAGTAATCCTTGGTCAACATGCAGTTTCAGCATCAGCAGTAAAATGCAGACTTACAAGAGAGACCTCACGTGAGCTTACATTGGATGAGATTCAAGAAACTATTTCTAATTTTGGAACAGCAGCTAAACGTGCCAAGAAAGCAGGTTTTGATTCAGTAGAGATAATTGGCTCTGCTGGTTATATTATCAATCAGTTTCTTGCTAAAGCAACTAATCAGCGAACTGATGAATATGGTGGAGACCTCGAGTCTCGGTCAAGGTTCCCTCTTGAGATTGTTGAAACTATCAAAAAGGCAGTGGGTAACAATTATCCAATCATGTACCGAATGAGTGGTGAGGACTTTGTCCCTGATGGGCTGACCTTGGAAGATAATCAGAAACTTGCACCACGGCTTATGGAAGCTGGTGTGGATTGTTTTGATGTTACAGGTGGCTGGCATGAAACGCGTGTTCCTCAGATTACGATGGATGTTCCACGAGGACACTATGCATACTTAGCTGAAGGTATCGCTGAAGTTGTAGATGTCCCAGTTGTTGCTGGTAATAGGATAAACAGTGTATCAATAGCTGAGCATATTCTGAAGAGAGGAAAAGCACAACTCATCGGAATGTCAAGGGGGTTTATTGCCGATCCAAAACTACCGCAAAAAGCGCGAGATGGGATGCAATCTCTAACCCGACCGTGCATTGCATGTAATCAGGGATGTCTAGACCACGTATTTATGATCGAACCAGTGATGTGTGCAATTAATCCTCTAGCTGGTTATGAAGGGACAAAATTGTTGGGTACTCAAAGTTATGGTAAGATTGCAGTGGTTGGGGGTGGACCCGCGGGGATGGAGGTTTCTTGGGTTTTAGCTATGAGAGGGTTCCGTGTCACTTTGTTTGAAGAGCAGGATTGTTTAGGAGGCCTTCTAAATTTAGCTGCAAAGATACCCGGACGCGGTGAATTCGCTGCCTACGTGAGTTACATGATTCGTGAACTCAAGAAACTCAATGTTAGTATCCGACTCAACGTTCATGCCAATTCTAGTACGATTGCAGGTGAAGGTTTTGATTATACTATTTGTGCAACTGGAACAGTAGCAGGTGCACCCTCGATTGAAGGTGTAGAAATGTCTCATGTAACCAGTGCCTATGATGCAATCGCCCTTAATCCTGATGAATTGGGTGATGTTGTCGTGTTAGGCGGTGGGGCACTGGGTTGTTATGCTGCACTATATCTCTCTTCGAGTTCTAGTTCTATTCAGATTATTGAGGCTGATGAAGCTCTTGGAGTAGATCTTGGCCGAACTACACGTTGGGTAATTCTAAAGGCACTGAAAGAGAGGAATATTACTAGTCACCTGAATGCAGAGGCAACTACGATTGATAGCATGAAAGTTACAGTTCTTCAGGATGAAAAATATCAGCACATCAAAGCAAAGACAGTCATACTTGCAACACGACCTCAACCAAGAGATCGGCTAATCAAGCAACTAGAGAAAAAAGGTTTGAAATATGAGAGAGTAGGTTCTGTCAAGAAACCTATGGATTTATTGGATACTATTCATGGTGCATTTGAGTTTGCAAATAGTTTTGAACTGTAGCGATTAATTCTTAGCTACTTATTCTGGGTGTTGAATTTTACAATTCTTACTATTACTAGTCCGATTATAATGAACGAAAATCCCGCTGATAGCATGATGGTAGCTGCGGTAATCGATATCAAACTTGAAGATGTTCCATTTGGGAACCTATCCACACATCCTTCATTACCTGGTACATTGTAAACACCAACGCCACTCCAATCTCCCCAATAATTTCCAGTGTCTATTCCATTGTCCCATTGATTACCTTCACCATCACTACGACCATTACCTTCAGGATTCCCAGATAATAGGTTCAAGTAGAGAGTATTGTTGGATCCATACGAATGTACCCAAATTCCATATCCGTGATTGTTTGTCACATTATTATTTGTGATTTGGCAATTACTTGCATATATTATGATGCCTGCGTAATTAAACGTGATGCCCCAATGAGTATCTACTACTGGTGTTGCGCAACCTGATACCGTATTATTTTCCACAATGCAATAATGTGAATCAATTGTTATCCCGTGCGTAGACACATCTATGACCTTGTTATTTTGAATTAAAGATTCAAATGAAAAATAACCTATGCGGATGCCTATTATAGTTTCGCGAATTGTATTGTTATTAATTTGACATTCTGGTGAGCTTCTACAATCTATTCCGATAGAACCACCAGTAATAATAGAATTGTGAACTTCACTTTTATTGGAATGGTCAATGACAATAGATGAACAAACAACTTCAGATATAACACAGAATGGAGAATATAGGATGTTTATACTTGGTGCCGATTCGCTTACATCAATCTGACTAAGAGAAACCCGGTTTGAGTTGACTACGAAGATTTGCCCATATTCTGTATTGGAATAGGTTGTATCTGATTCGTTTACCACGAAGAGTAATGGTTTTGAATTAACAGAATTGTTTGTTACACTATGGAGGACATCAGATAGACCTCCAATCAGTGATAATCCCTTTGAACCAATCTCATTTCTCTCAAGTATGAATGCAGTAGAACTCAACAATGCAAGTCCCGAATTGAACGTATTGTCACCAAGCTCATTTTTGTTACAATATGTGAATGTTGCCTTATATCCATTGTATTCTTCAAAATTACTATTAATTTCCGAGTTATTTGTGCGATGACAATAGATAGCGTAACCTATGTTGTTGGAAATAGTGTTGTCATATATGAAACACATTAAGGAATCCTTGATGTGTAATCCTCCCCCGCTAGGATAGGAGTATTGTGACATATCGAAAGAGGATGCGTGAATTTCCGGTGATGATGATGCCATAGCCATAATGGGCGTGACATAATTTAACATACCACAATTAGAAATCCTATTCCTTCGTATAGTGCAATTTGTTGATCCTTCAATATTCAGACCATATTTTGTGGATTCTCTTATGATGCAATCCTCAACTGTTATGTTTGTGGATAATCCGATAAACAGAATATCCTCGGAGATTTGATCTATTGGAGATCTTTCGAAGGTAACATTTGATATCATCAAATTAGAACAATCATCGATGAAGAGTCGGTCATTGAAAGTTGAATATTCTATTATGCCATTAATCGTTTGATCAATGTACACCTGAACATCACAACTACAATTCCGAACCTCAAAGAATACGGTAGAATAGTGAATATCGAAACTGGTTAGAGTCATATTCTCAACCAAATAAGGTGAAATTTCAGTACCATTGCCTGGCCAACCTTGTAGTTCCCAATCCTCATCCTCCCATATAGTTAGTGAACCCTCATCCAGTGATATAATCGCAGTTTGGGTTTCTTCAACGAATCCTGTATCGGTTATTAGATACGGTAGTAATATTCCGGAACTAAGCAGTGCAAATAGCGCGAGAATCTTTATCCTTTCATTTCCCATACTCGTCTACCTACCAACCATCGATTTTAAATTTTACATAATTTTTAATTACATCAATCTACTTGTGGGACAGGATACACAAGTGAATTAGTACAACTCTGCCTGAGCGGATATTCTTATAATGCTACAAATGAAATTTACGAATATCCTTGAAGATTCGGAGACCAGATAATAGTGGCTTTTGAAGACGAACAAACCAGCGTCATTACATATCCAACCTTTGCAGAACTCAGCGAGATTCTAGCAGGGAAATTCGATATCAAGATGAGCGTTCTTGAATACGGAATGCCTACATTTGTTGTACAATGGGCACAAGGCTTTGTTCCAAGTAATGATGAGCAGGAAGCCGTCTTCCAGGAAATTACTAAGAGCACCGCATCGTTGAAAGTCTGGCCTTTTGTGAAATGGCGAAACGAGAAAGAAGGGGAGTATCTAATTCGTTTTATTCCCAAACAGAGGTCCAAGCCAAGCAACAACAAGATCAACTATGCGCTCTTCATTGCTACACTTGCTAGCATTGCTATAGGTGGATTCCTTCAGGCATCTAGTCCAATCTTTCTCGCATTGTTCTATCCTGCTGGTTATACCGTCTGGGATATTGCCTTTACAACCATCATCTTCATTGCTTCTCTCATGGGAATTATATTCACTCATGAAATGGGCCATTACAAAATGAGCCAACGGTTGGGAATTGAGGCATCGCTACCTTACTTCCTTCCGGGTCTACCTCAGATTGGTGGGACCTTTGGTGCTTTCATCGTACAGAAGAGTCCTCCAGCATACCGAAGAGATTTACTTGACATGGGTCTCGCAGGACCCCTCGCAGGATTTGCAGTTACACTTGTTGTACTAGTAGCTGGATTCTTGATGTCTGTCCCCGTTACCGCAGAGCAATTGATTGCAATCGACCAAGCCTTTCCAGGACAATCTGGATCGCTACCAGTTCCAATTCTGTTCATTTTGATGGAATACTTATTCATGGGTTTCATACCTGTTGGTGGAACAATTTATCTACATCCAGTAGCGTTTGCAGCTTGGGTGGGCATGCTAGTTACTGCTCTCAACCTATTTCCAATTGCTCAGCTTGACGGTGGTCACGCCCTCAGAGCAATAGTCAGTCCCCAGCGACACAAGCAGATAGGATGGGCTGGAATTCTGGTCATGCTTTTGTTAGGTTACTACATGATGGCAATCCTGATTCTTGTATTATCCTCAGGTGGAAGCCATCCAGGACCTCTCAATGACACAGTCAAGGTTTCAAAGAGTAGAATTGCACTGTTCTTGGTATGCATGGCAATTCTTGTTTTGTGTATCCCACCATTATATGAGATGTTTAGTCTGTTTTAATCAGATGAATATCAAATCGAATAAACGCTGAACGAATTCTCGGAAGCCTTAACAGGTCTTTTGCATCGTGGCACGAAGGTCATCACAATGGGTAAGGCAAGATTTCTATTACCATCATTCATGTTTACAGCTGGAACATTAGTTGCTCTTCAGCTAATTAATACAGTTACAACCAATGTTCCATCAACACATTTGTTCCCGGAAACCATGAGTACGACACTTGGAACGGATATTGCAACAATCATGGCGATTGCAATTCCCATTATCGTTATCGAGTATATGTTATTCGCCGTACCTATTGCTGTTATCATTCTCTTGATTACCAAGGTTGTAAAGTCCGCTCGCTATGAAATGAATATCATGGATATTGGTCGTGAGTTTGGTGGCACTCAAATAATTCGCCGAGCTGCAGCTCCTGCTCTCTTCAGTGTAGCTTCAGCACAGATGTTTAGTGGAATCATTCGCGACTATCTATTCGGTATTGGTTACACTCCAACCTCAGAGATAGCACCCCTATTCAATGCAAGCCTTTCTCTCATGGCGGCACTTCTCTTTGTTCCAATAGCCCTTTTGCTATTCATGCCGACTTGGGTTCTAAATGATGCAGGAGTTGTGACTCATCTCAAAACTGACAATTTAGAAATGAGACATTGTCCAGATACACAAGGTGTAGGACGATGGATTGCAAATATGCTAGGTGGATATGCTCTACTTGCCTTTCCAATAACTATGTTTGTTAGTCAATTCTACAACCCGATAATCCTTCCAATTATGAGTGGCGTTGAATTTGGACAAACTGAATTAATCTACCAGACTACTCTTGCTCTGCTATGGACTATTGGTCTACCATTCTTTGTTATGGCTTACATATTGCCATTTGTAATGTTCAATGAAGCTATGCAATCTCGCTCAACCGTTCGCATCCTCAAACTTGCAAGACGTCTAGGTGCAAAGATGGTTCGTAAAGAAAAGATTCAGGAGATCAAACGGCTGAGTTACGCATACGATGAGGGACAAAAAGGAACTGTTGAACTCTATGCTGCCGCAAGAGACCAGGAGATTATATCAACTCAGAAGAGTATCAAAGCGAAGCGTGAGAAGCAGAAAAAGGGAAATACTAAGAGTAATGTGAAGAAGAGTAATGTGAAGAAGAAATCCGCTCCTAAGAAAAAAGGATCTTCTAAAAAAGCAACAAAGAAGAAACCTAAGAAAAAATGAAATCAATTTTCAAAAAGAATGAAGTGGCTCCTGTGGACTATTTTCCCGGGAACCATTAATCTATTTACCAGTCTTCATCATCGTCTGATTCGTTTTGACCCCAGTCCTCACCCTCTGGGATTCGAATGACGTTGAGTTCAAGTAGGCGGTCTCTCACTTTTACTGCGGCTTCAGGAATCTGAGGTTCAAACTTAGCACCTGTGATAACAAGCTTACCTGATCCGAATAGAAGGATTACGACCTTGGGGTCTCTCATTCTGTATATCAGACCTGGAAATTGTTCTGGCTCGTATAGAGTGTTTTCAAGCTTCATAGCTGCAAGCTCAAGATTGAGTTCAGCACCAAGGCTAGCACTAGCAACAATATTTTGGACAGTGATCTCTGGCTTGCTGGAAATCTCTATACCTGCTTCCTTGATGTTCTTTACAATCTTGTGAACTGCACGTTTTGCTTCTTTCTCGCTCTTAGCACCAGTGCAGACCATTTTGCCTGAATTGAAAATAAGGGTGGCTGTCTTGGGTTTCTTGAGACGATACACAAGACCCGGGAATTGTTCAGGATCAAATTCCACGTTAGGCATCGTGGCTGCAATTTCATCAAGGTCAAGTCGTTGGTTCAGAACAACTGAAGCAACAACATTTTCTATTTTAGTATGAGGTTCTGGCGCTGACATCTACTCTATCTCCTGTGTATTGTATTGTCTTTATATAGTATATAAGGAATACACCGTTTTTATTTAATCGCCTTTTAAATGTGAGCAATAGTGAATGAAAAATCCCGTTCAACACTCGCAATCGTCGCCCTTGGCCACAACGATTTTGACTTTTACTTTGATATCTTCTGCAATATCCCCAAAGGCTTGAAGGAAATACCTTGAAGATTCAGCTAATCCTTTTTCTCCAGCAGGTGTCAAATTGTAAACAATCTGTCTTCCTATTTTCTCTCCTGCAATGAAACCCCCGTTTTTCAACTCTTTCAACGCAGGATAGATTGTACCTGGGGTTGGTTTTGTTCCTCTCCTTGTAGCGATTTTCTCAGCTATCTGTTGCCCATTCATTTCTTCTCTGTCAAGTTCCCAAAGGATCTGAAATGTAAGAAGTCCTCTCATGTCGCAACAATCAGGTGGACAACATGGTGCAACTTCGATCTTCTTACTCATACTAATCTATTGGGTGTCCGATACATTTAAATGTATATATAGGATGCCCAATACTAACAAATATTGGACACCCAATATAGTTGGTGATTGAATGACTGACGTAAAACCATGTGAAGAGAAATGGAATCTACAACTCAAAAGTTGCGAGCCAGTTCTGAAAATCCAATCGTTCGGGTGCAATGATAATCTAGAAAATACTAATCCGATGAAAACGGTGATTGTATGACAGAAATGAAAAAAGTAAGTGAAATGGAACCTGATGAAATAAAGAAAGCAGTAAGAGACGCATATTCCAAAGTGGCCACTGGAGAAAATCCTGAAACCGGAATCATATCTAGCTGCTGTGATGAACCAGCACAGAGCCAATCAAGTTGTTGTGGTCCAGCTCCCGAAGCAGCCAAGATTACAAGAGTGAACCTTGCAGACGCACTTGGATACGATACTGAAGGAATGCCAATATCTGCAACCGAATCATTTGCAGGTTGTGGAAATCCTGTTGCGCTTGCCAGTTTAAAGGAAGGTGAAATTGTACTTGATCTCGGAAGCGGTGCAGGACTCGATATGTTTGTTGCTAGTAAGAAAGTTGGTGAAATAGGTAAAGTCATCGGTGTTGATATGACCCCTGCGATGATTGAGAAAGCCAAGAAGAATGCTAAAGAGCTTGGAATAACTAACGTAGAATTTCGGTTTGGCGATATTGAGGATATGCCTGTGGACGATAATTCAGTTGATGTAGTGATCAGTAATTGTGTGATCAATCTGGCTCCTAACAAAGGCAAGGTGTTTCAAGAAGCTTTCCGTGTTTTGAAACCTGGTGGTCGTGTTATGGTGTCAGATATCGTTCTCTCCAAACCATTGCCAAAGGAAGTTAGTGATGAGGTTGTGACATACACAGGTTGCATTGGTGGTGCCATACTTGATAAGGAGTATCTACAGCACATGCGCGATGCAGGATTCGCTGATGCTAAGATTGCAAGTAAAGCTGGTGAAAGTATTCATGGCGCTTACAGCGCTTATGTCACAGGCACCAAGCCCTGAGTAAAGTAGTGATATAGATGGAAAATGAAGTCAAAATAGAAATTGAAATGGGTCATGTCAAGATTCCAGTTAATGTGAATGGTCAAGGCCCATTCAACTTTGTTTTGGATACAGGTGCTTCTTTCACAACACTCTCTACGAGATTAGCTGATAAGCTTGGTATTGAATCACGCAAAGACGATCGACCTGATGCACGTGGAGTAGGTGGTGGAGTTCCCACTCTTTTTGCCGATGCTGAAATTGGTGTAGGGTCACTTGTGTTCGACAAAGACGAAGTCTACGTTCTTGATCTTGATGCTATCCTTCGAGTTCCGGGTAGTCGTGATGGCGCATTAGGTTATACCACTCTCAAGCATTGCACCATGTCACTAAGTTATAGCAAACAAAATTTGAAGTTACACAAGGGTAAATCTTCTCGAGACCTAGATTGGATTCCATTTGAATACCTCAACGATTCACATCTCATTGGCATCCCTGCATATATCAACGGCAAAGGACCTCATAACTTCGTACTTGATACAGGTGCAGGAAATACCGTAGTAACACCCGAAATGGCTACTAAGTTAGGTCTTAATCCTCAAGCTGTTCAGGGTATTGCACGTGGTGTGGGTGGAGATGTTCAGCTTGAACTTGCTCCAGTTGACACTCTGTCAGTTGGATCTGTTCAGATTTCCAGTAGTCAAGTAGTTGTTATCGATTTGAGTAAGGTTTCTCCAAAAGGAAAATTAATTGAAAATGGAATTATTGGGTATGATTTTCTAAAGAACTTTGAAACGGTCATTGATTATCCCCAAAAGAAACTTTCATTCATAGACGAACGTAGCTAGCTAAACCGTGATGATAGAAACGTCAGTCTTATTTGTTGGATACAAATCCTAGACATTGTGTTTCAATTATGAAAGTCAAGACTAACGAAGATAAAATCGTGAAAATCTCTGTTATGGGTGAGATTGCTAGTCCTGTAGCAAGGTCTGCCTACCGCATTACTTATGATGGAAGACCTGTAACGCTCCCGGGTACTGGAGGTATTACGTATAATCTCCGTGTTGGAGACTTGGCGACTGGATGGAAAGCTGACCACGTTGAGCCAAGTGTAAGCATAGAAAACAAGGAGAATGATGCTCGATTCAAAACCATGGCAAACACCTCCTTGAACGTTCTCTCATGTATTGGTAATCAAGCGAAAGTAGTGACTGGGGATGCAAAGGGTGAGATTGGTACAGTTGTTGGGAAACATGGCGGAATCGAACATGTTATGGTTGATTTCTCTGAAGAGGTCATGGAGCAACTTGTCATCGGAGATAAGCTGATGGTCAAAGCCTATGGACAAGGATTAGAACTCCTTGAGTATCCCGAAATTAAAGTCATGAATACTGATCCGACCTTTTTGAACGAGATAGATTTTCGTGAAGAAAATAGTAAACTGGCAATTCCGGTAACACACAAAATTCCAGCAAAAATCATGGGTTCTGGTCTTGGAGCTGATCAAGTATCCTCGGGTGATTATGATATACAACTCTTCGATGATAAAACGAACAAAGAGTTTGGCCTAGATAATTTGAGATTTGGTGATCTTGTAGCTATCTTGGATGCAGACCATTCATTTGGTAGAATATACAAAACGGGATCTATTTCCGTTGGCATTGTTGTACATAGTGATTGCGTAATTTCAGGACACGGACCTGGTGTAACGACTCTCTTCACTTCAACAAAAGGCATGATTGAGCCAATGATTGATTCCGAAGCAAATATCGCATCGATTCTCAAACTTAGGTAAAAAAAATGTGGAACCCAGAGTTCGAAAGACAAATAGGTGACAATATCATAGCACAGTATAGCTGTGTGATACTTATGTCAAGTAAAGAAGAACAATATTCCGGACATGATGGGACGATAATGCTACTTCGAGTTTGGAAACCTGAAGGACCGCCTCGTGCCGTTATTATAGGATTCCACGGGCTCGGGTCACATAGCGGACTTCTCGAATTTATCGCTAATCAATACACATCGAAAGGTTTCATGTTTTATGCTCCTGATCTAAGAGGATTTGGAACATTTCCAGGTAGGAAGGGACATGTGGATAGCTATGATGAGTATGATGAAGATCTGAATTTACTTATTGAGCAAGTAAGAGAAGGCCATCCTGATGAGAAGTTGTTTTTGTTTGGACATTCCCTTGGTGCAGTTCATGCTATTAGATATGTCTTCAAATATCCAAATTCTTCTATTGATGGGTTTATCCTTGTATGCCCCGCAGTTTCTGAACAACTGAAGGTTAGTAGCGCAACTAGAGCAATTGGTTCACTCTTATCAAAATTCAATGCTAAAACATACATCGACAATGGGCTTGATTTTGATATCCTTGCAAGGAATCCAGAAGTGATAAAACTATACAAAGAAGATCCCTTACGTGTTGACAAGGTGACTCCTAGATATGCAATTGAGGGTCTGAAAGCGAGTAAAGACACATTCGAGTCCGCATATAGAATCAAGCATCCTGTTCTCGTCCAACAAACAGGTGGGGATTTGATTGTGATACCTGAGAAGAACAAGGAATTCTACGATAGAATTTCCTCCGAAGATAAAACTTGGAAACTTTATCCAGACCTATACCATCAACCTTACGAAGATGAGGGTGGTGAAATGGTTCTAGCTGATATGTTCACTTGGATTGAGGAGAGATTGTAGCCATTCTACAATCTTACTCTTCATACCGTTCATTGTTAGTTGTACAACCTTGGACACCGGAATGCTGTACGTCCATAAACGGCAATGGACTAACTCCGTGAGGTCATTATGCGTCTGGTCAACCTCACATTTGTGTGGTCATCTTTTGATATATAAAGACCAACAATTTCTCTCAGTTCATTCAACCAGTTATCTAAGTAATGTTCAACTTCGGCAAAGTTCTAGGTAGCTGCTTCATATCCTTTCTCACGTAGAATCTCTCCTAGCTCTGTATCGATTCCCTTGATATGATTGACGAGCCAATTAGTGAGATAAGTAGTGATTTCCTGACTTAGGGCTGGTGTTGCACCATCTTCTTCGAAATCTTCAACCATCTGATTAAGTCTAGCTTTGAAGTCCTCGTGTAATTTCTGGTGTTCAACTAACTTTGGATAATCATTATCAATCATGACCTTCTCTTCTGCTGAGAAGTGGAAATCTGTATATTCGATCATGAAGCCGAGCGTCTGGAGTATCTTCTCAAGACCCCGTTTCATCTCGACTGCTTCTGCAATCGCATTAGTACGCTCTATCAGCATTTTATGCTGTTCATCGATGAGACCAATGCCAACGGAAAGGTCATCATTCCACTCTATGCTTGGCATAAGCTTGTATCTTCGTATCCATATCATAAGGATTACTGTTAAGCAAAGTACTTTGGTACGGAGGTAGGACTAGAGTAACTAACATCTGAAAAATCTGGACGAAGTTGGATATTGATCATTTATCGGTCTAAGATAACAGTTCGAGATTTGAATGTCCTTATATCTTCCAGTCAATACTACATTCTGACTCTCATGTTGGTCCATAAAGCCTACAGGTATGAACTCGATCCCAACAACCAGCAAAGAACCTCCCTTCTTCAACATGCTGGAATTGCACGTTTCACTTACAACTGGGGGCTTGACCAGAGGATCAAATTGCACAAGAACAATCAAGGTAATGACCGTTTCACAGACCCTATGAAACAACACAAACTTCTGAACCGCCTGAAAAAGACTCAATTCCCATGGATGTATGAATGTTCCAAATGTGCACCTCAAGAATCTCTAAGAGACCTCGGTCGAGCTTTCAAGAACTTCCGACGTGGATTGAAGGAAGGAAAGAAAATTGGATTTCCAAGGTTCAAGAGTAAGGGCATGCACGACAGTTTCAGACTATATGGAATAATAAGGTTTGAAGGGCGAAATCTCCAACTTCCAAGGATTGGAAAGATACGAATCAAGGAAAGAAGAAGAATCTATTACAAAGGCAGGATACTATCAGTAACTGTGAGAAGGAGAGCGAACAGATGGTTTGTATCGGTCAATGTGGAAGAAGATATCGCAGACCCGAAACCCATCGTCAGTTATGCAGTAGGAGTAGACCTTGGGATAAAGACCCTAGCAACTCTTTCTGATGGAATCACATTTGTTAATCCATGCGCCCTAGGAAGTCAAATCAAGAAGTTGAGGAAACTATCAAAGAGTCTGTCCAGAAAGAAGAAAGGAAGTAGGAACCGAGAGAAGGCCAAACTCAGACTCGCCAGGATGCACCTGAAATTTTTCAACGTTCGACAGGATACACTTCACAAGTTGACTACATATCTTGCCAAGAGCCACAGTAAGATAGTGATCGAAAATCTGGGAGTGTCGGGAATGATGAAGAACCGAAGGTTGGCAAGGGCAATCTCAGATGTTGCAATGTACGAGTTCCGAAGACAGCTAGAGTACAAATGCCAGTGGTATGGTTCAAAGCTACATGTAGCAAAAAGAACGTTCCCTTCATCAAAGAGGTGTTCGAGCTGTGGACACAAGAAGAAGGAACTATCACTCTCAGAAAGAGAGTATGAATGTGAAGAGTGTGGATTGAAAATCGATAGGGACCTTAATGCCGCACTCAATCTAGTCACCGTCAGTTTGCCGGAGACTCTAAATGCCCGTGGAGAGGACGTAAGACGTAGCAAATCTTCTGGATTTGCAATGCAGATCTCGGTGAAGCAGGAACCGAAGTGGACCGATGGACCTAGCTGTCCAAGTTCGTCCTAGTTTCGGGGAACGGCTGCGGAATGTGTGTATCAGTCTGCCCTTACTTCGCGCTAAGTTATTGAATGAAGATGGGATTCAAGAGTCCTGTGCTTGTAGCTGAGCAATCTTCTCTCGTACCTTATCCAACTCGCTTATTCGTTTCTTCAATGCATTTTCAGATTTGGAGATATTCTTCCCGACACTTTTGATACGACTTTCAAGAGAGGAGATCTCTTTCTTTCGTTTTTTCTCTACTCGCTCGTACTCTTTCTTTGCACTTTCGAACTCTTTCTTTGCAAAACGCATCTGTTCATTTACACTTTCATAATGAATTCTCTTGATCTCTGAATCATTTAGGCAACTTCGAACAAATTCATCAAGACGCGCAGAAATACTAGTCAAATCAGTTTTCACCTGTCTTAATTCTGCATGCTGATGGGTTAAGTTGGCAACATAATCCTTGATCTTACTATCTTGAAGGTCTTCAGGCTCAGAAACTTGAGCCAATACATCTTCAATCTCAGGAACTCTCGTATCAAGAGAGATGGATGCTGCAGAAGTTGCTATGGGTTCTTGTGGTTTTACTTGTGTTTTAGGTGCAGGAGGAGGGGGAGTTTCTTCAGAAGGTGTTGGTTTTACAACTGGGGGTTCTAATTTGTTTGTAGAAGGAGCAGGAACAGGAGCGACCTTGGGTGATACTTCAGGTACTACCTCAGGTGCTACGTCAGGTACAGGAGGAGGGGTAGTAACAGGAGGCGCTGCTGGTGTGGGTTCTGGGCTTAAAGGTGGAGGAGTAGCTACAGGGGGTACAATTGGAGTAACAGGTGCTGGAGAGGGAGCAGGTCTAGCTTCAGGTTGAACGGGAGGTGCAGTTTCTTGAGGTATCACTGCTTCCTCACTCATCAGCTCACGGAGTTCACTTGCCCGAAGCATTCGTGGTTCTACAATACCAGAGCCATCAGCCTCTTCAATCCCAACAGTTTCAGCTTTTGCAAAAACCTCCATTGCCTTTTCCATCTCAGATTTACCACCACTAAGAGAACCAGTCCGCACCCTATCTCGAGAGATTTGACTCGGGCGAACCCATTCATCATCAGTCGTTACTTTGGCAGAGTCCGATGCAACGTATTTTTCTTCAGATTGCACATCAGGAATCTTTGTTTCTGTGACGATACTTGATGGAGTCGGACTTGGTTTATCGGCTTTTACTGATAGGAGCAACTTCCCACAACGGGTACAATATTTTCGTATGGGATTGTTTGCCTTACCACAACTAGCGCAAGTTCTCAATGAACATTCAACTCCTCAATTTCACGCGTTGTGTTAATAACAATACGTCTCCTGTAAAGGTTTTCTACTTGATTTGTAGAGGATGTGTTACATTATTTCCGTGCTAGTCATCTAATCCAGCTGCTTTTCTCGCCATTTCAAGTGGTGGTTTGACATCTTTGGGAACTGGTGAAATGTAATTCCGTCCTGCTTTCCTTTCCTTAAACTCGTCTTTGGTTTTCTTTAGCAAATCCGGTTTAGTAAGTAGATCAATCGCTGAACCAGCCATAGTTCTAGCTGCAAACAAGAGTGACTTGTGACCAATTCCAGCACCACTACACGCAACTACTTGCCATGAATGACCTCCAATTCCTAGCACAAATGTTGAAGTGGTAAACTCCATTGTTGGTACAACCCAACTCACATCACCAACATCAGTAGATCCGGGCCATACAATATCTTCGTCCCAGGGGTCCATGATTTCGGTATCAATCGTTTTGTCAATCAATTCTTGCCACCGAGGTCTCTTGGTCAACCTAAGTTCCGAGAGTTTTTCCTCTTTTGATACGGTCTCAGCTATCCCATCTGCAAATTTCATGTCATCTGCAGAATACTCAGGTACACCTACCTCTCTCATATTAGCTGTGACAATATCACTCAGAGCCTTGTTGGCGAGAACATTGTAACATCCCTCAACAAACTCCATTTCATGAGTGGTTCGAGCCATCAGGTCAGCACCATCTGCAATCTTCTGAACCCACTCGGAGAGTTCCCTGACTTGTTCCCTTTCAGGAGCTCGAATGTAGTACCAGCTTCGAGCATAGGGAGGTACAACATTAGGTTGCATTCCACCATCTTCGATGACATAGTGAATTCGTGCTTCTTGGATAATGTGCTCACGCATGAAGTTGACCCCAGTATTCATGAGTTCCATTGCATCAACAGCACTCTTGCCTAGAAATGGTGTGAAGGCAGCATGTGAAGAAACTCCGTGAAAATGAAACTTAACAGAATCTACTGAAAGGCTACTACCAATACCTGCAACATTATGGCTTCCTGGATGATGACTGAGTACGGCATCGACATCATCGTAATGTCCATCACGAACCATGAACATCTTCCCACTATAGTTCTCTTCTGCGGGAGTACCATAGAATCTAATCGTTCCATTGGTACCATTACTTTCCATTGCAACCTTCACTGCGATTGCAGCAGCCACAGCGGTCATACCATGGATATTGTGTCCACAACCATGTCCTGGGGCACCATCTACCAAGGGTTCTCGTGTTGCTGAAATTTTCTGTGATATTCCCGGAAGCGCATCATATTCTCCTTGCACTCCGATGATGGGACCACCTTTTCCCCATGATGCGATGAAGGCAGTGGGCATATCTGAAACACCCATCTGCACATTGAACCCATTCTCCTCAAGAATATGAGCAAGAAGTTCTGCGGACTTGTACTCTACCAGTCCTAGTTCAGCAAAGTTCCAAATCTTATCACTGGCTTCGATGATTTTCGATTCATTATCTGAGATCCATTTCCATGCGTCGTCCTTCATTTGCTTCAACTCCAAATTGAAAACTGTGTGAATTCTCTACAAGCTTGTCTTCACTGTTGACAAATCCCACTCATAAATGTAAGTGGATGAGCAAAGATCCTAAGAAATCAGGATGACTTACGCGGAAGTGCTATTTTGAAAGTTGTTCCTTTTCGTTCTTTGTTTGAAATATATTCGATTTTTCCACCATACACTTCGACAACTTTCTTCGATAGGTATAATCCATATCCACCACCAGTAGTGGACACGCCTTTTTCGAATAACTTGGACTGAATCTCAGCAGATATACCTGGTCCATCATCGCTCAGAGTGATGTAGATGTAATCATCCTGACACGTAATCTCAATTGTAACCGTGACATCTTTCTCTGCATATTTAGCAGCATTACGCAATAGATTATCAAAAACCATAGGAATAAGTCGTGCACTGCGAACTTCAGTTTCTTCTGTGTTAACATCAATCTTCACAGTTAAATTAGGATGAGCTTTTTCTGCTTGAGATTTTGATTTTTCAAGAATTCGCGTGATATCCACTTCGTCAACCTCTGCAGGACGACCAAATATATCAAGTAAATTCACCATTCTTTCTGAGGCGGCTTGTACAATCTTAATGTACTCAACGGCACGAGATTCACCTTCTATCATCATGAGCGCGGCTTCTGCATGACTCATGAGTACTTGAAGGTCGTTTCTCAGGTCATGTTGAAGGAATGAAGCATAGAGCTCAAGATCCTGATGTGAGAGATGCAATTTCTCTTCTGCAATTACATTTCTAGTGATATCTTCCTTAACTCCAACGTAGTGAGTTGCTTTACCATCTAGACCGAAGATTGGAGAGATCCATGCCTCTTCCCAGTAAAGCTCGCCATTCTTCTTCCTGTTAACAAATCTACCGTGCCAGACTTTGCCAGATGTGAGTGTGTTCCATAGGTCAGCATACGTTTCTGAAGAAGTTCGGTCAGATTTCAAAATACGAGGATTCTGTCCCACAATTTCATCCGAGGAATAACCTGTGAGCTCGGAGAATTTCGGATTCACATATTCAATTGTCGCTTCAAGATCAGTGATCACTACAGATGTGGGACTTGCCTCGATTGCACCGGATAGTTTCAGGAGCTCCAACTCTTTCTCTCGTTCTGCTGTTATATCTATAACAACAGCCATCGTCCCGATCACGTTATCATTTTCATCGCGTCGTGGTACACCTGAAACTCGAACGATTATCTCGCCACCATCTTTCCGAATCATTGTCATATTGTATCCAGAAGATACTCCTATCGTTCGTCTTGCAGATTCTCCTTCTAACAGAAGCTTCTCACGCTCAGGGATTAGATCGAATATATTCATTCCGAGTAGTTCTTGATACTCATAGCCGAGCATAGCAGCAAATTCATCATTGACAAAGACGAGATTTTCATCCAAGTCGGTAATTCCAACACCTTCTGGAAGATAAATGAGAAGTTCCCTGTAATGCTTTTCATCAAGCCTGAAGTCGTCCCTGTTCAGTTGCTTGTCTTTCGGCATTCAGGTTTCCCTCTTGATTCTGGAAAAAATAGCGCTGATTTTCACAGATTTTATTGACAATATTTATTCAAAATGGCGGAAACCATGGTAAAGACCTTTCCATATGTTATAATGATTGAATTTTCAGTAAGCTCTTATACTGCCCAGCTTCAAATAACAACATTCGGAGAGATGATTCTGATGACATCAGAGGCAAAACAACAGTTAGCAATATTCTGGGATGTCGAGAATGTTTCAGATGAATCGTCAACGCATAAAGCAATGACTCTGAAGATTCAACAATCAGGACATGTAGTGAAAGCTTATGCTTTTGCAGATTGGGACCCTCGACGTGCTATGGCTGAAGATCTCTACGCACTTGGTTACGACCTCATCCACGTGCCAGATGACAAGGATAATGCAAGTGACTACAAGATGGCCTCATATATTTTAGACCACCTTATTCGCTACCCTAAAACTACAAGGTATGTGATGATTACTGGAGATGGTGACTTCAAACTCATTGTAAATTCGCTCAAAGAGCGAGGTGTTGAACTATGGCTCATCAGCAATCC
The DNA here is from genome assembly GCA_030612005.1 of Candidatus Thorarchaeota archaeon. Taxonomy (GTDB): domain Archaea; phylum Asgardarchaeota; class Thorarchaeia; order Thorarchaeales; family Thorarchaeaceae; genus SMTZ1-45. The sequence continues at coordinate 26,670 of JAUWOU010000017.1, forward strand.
TGTAATCACTGCATCAGAACTTCCTGAACTTGCTACAATGTATAGTGATATCTTTTCATTCAGACCATCTTTGGATTGTGTAGATCCTGAAGATTGCGATGAATCAGTACAGAGTATAGTGAAACAGAGACATATAGTGGGAGTTCAACTGCAAGATGTCGTTCGAATAATCACAAAAGCAGGTAGTAAGCCAGGCATTGGCCATGTAAAACATGTAATGAACTCGCTCAATCCAGAGTTCGATGAAGGAGAATTAGAATTTAGTAGTTGGAATGATTTCTTGGATTGGGCAGAGGCACAGAGATACATAGACCGCGAAGGAGAATTACCAAGTACTGTTCTCGCGCTTCCAAAGGAGCTTACACCTAAATCAGTTAAGATATCCAAAGAAGTGAGTGAGGCTTTTGATTTTCTAGCGTTGGTTACTGAGGAAGATCTTAACCTAGGGGCTCCACCATCACTCAGGGATTTCGGTGTGAAACTTAGAGAGCGAGGATTGGATTTTGAAAAGATTGGGTATCGTAGGTTTTCTGATTTTGTCCTTTCTGCAGAGAAGAGAGGTCTCATTAGAATCATGCCCTCAGAGGAAGGTAATGAGGCGGCTGTTGTTCTGCCAGTATACAGTCTTGAAAGGATGAAATCCTGGTTTGAGAAGAATGTAAAACGTGTATTTGGTGATGCAGTTAATATACCGAAAGCAGCTTTCATGAAGAAAATCTCAATGACTCTTCTTGAATCACAAATCACTCTTCAGCAATTGGAATCCTATTTACTGGATGAAAAGGTAAGAGGAGAGTATGAAAAAATCCTCGAAGCAAGTGGAATTCCGTTCCTTCCACCCTTTCAGATGTCCCTAGCACACATTCGGATTGGAAAGGGATTAGAATGTGATGACGTTATCGCGGAGGTAAACTCTGAACTTAGCCCATTGGGTATCAAACTCAGCTGTCCTGTATGAGCAATCAAATAGAAGCATTCTTCAAGAGGAATGTAAAACTCACCAAGTTATGACAGACACGAACCCGTATGAACAGCTGGCAGCAGTACTTGATACGATTCCCAATGGGTTTCCAGCTGCTAAGGATGGAGCACATCTGCGTATTCTAGAATGGATTTTCACTTCAGAAGAAGCAGCTCTGACAAGTCAATTGAAACTTCGCGGTGAAACTTCTGAAGAAATTGCCACACGAATAAATCGTCCTGAGGAAGAGATAGAGACCCTCCTAGATATCATGAATTCCAAGGGTCAAATCAATTCGTGGATGTCGAAGAGTGCAGGTCGTCGGAAATATGGTCTGATGCCATTTGTTGTAGGTATCTACGAAGAGCAGTTGAATCGTATGGATGAAGAGTTTGCTCAGATTGTTGAACCATATGTAGATCATGAATTCAAGAAAATCTCAGCAGGAGAACCAGTTATCTTCCAAGTGATACCTGTCAATCAGAGTATCAATGCTGAGCTTGAAATCCACCCGTATCAAAAGGCAGAGCAGATGATTGAGTCCTCAAGTTCCTGGGGGGTCCGTGAATGTATCTGTAAGAAGCAGAAATATCTCATAGGAGAGCCCTGTTCATATCCAACAACTGTTTGTCTCGTATTATCTCCAAGAAAAGAAAATGCGTTTGATGATCACGAGCTTACAAAATCAATAACCAAAGAAGAATCGCTAAAGCTTCTGAAGGAATCAGAAGATGCTGGACTTGTCCATTGCACATACAATGTTCAAGAAAATTTCACCTACATCTGCAATTGCTGTGTCTGTTGTTGTGGAGTTCTAAGGGGAATTGAATCGCTTGGCAAACCTCGTGAATTCATCAAAACAGATTTTGTAATGACGGTTGATGCAGACCTATGTACAGGATGCGAAAGTTGCCTTGAACGCTGCCAGTTTGGGGCTTTAAGTATCCCAGAGGATGTCTGCGTTGTTGACCCTGAACGATGTATTGGGTGTGGTGTTTGTGCAATAGTTTGTCCAGAAACAGCAATGGAGATAATAAAATCAGAGTCACCAGAAAAACCAGCATCACCTGAGAATCAGATAGACTGGATGACTCAACGAGCAATATCTCGGGATGTAGATCCATCAGACTTGCTGTAACTCAAGAAATTTCAGGTCTAGCAAGGAGCGCTTCACTATTCGAAGTTTGACTATTAATCTGATAACCATGAATGAACCCTATACTCCAATCTAATCTCAAACCCAAGAAGAGGTTATGGGTTGAGAGAATCGGTGCTATAGGTGACAGTATCTATGAAATGCGAACGATATGCCCGCCCATCAATGGAGTGAAGGGACAGTGGCTCACAGAATGTAGCTCCACTGTCAACACCATCTGGGAGGTCTGCGTACAGATGAATCTAGCCCAGCCGTCTTTATTTTTCAAAAGGTCTAGAACAATATTCAGGATTAGTTAGACCATTCTCATTAGAACCTGCTCTTTTGATTTCGGCATTGTTTCCCTCTTTTCGATGTATCTCTTTTCAAGAATGTAGAGCATTCTGGATTCATCAAGCTCGTAGAAGTCACGGCGTCGTTGCTTGATGAGTTCACCAGCTACTATTCTGAACTCAAACTCGTGAAGGATTTCTTGAACTCTCTGGATTAGTTGGATGGCTCGATCTACAGTACGACGAGTCAGAAGGGTTCTCTTACTCAATTCAAGAATGGATATCTCATCTCGATATTGCAATGCTATTTTCACTCTTTCAATAGCCTCTTCAAGGGAGGTCCGCTTCTTCTTCTTATCAATGAACATAGACCTAACTGACTCGGTGCTATACTCCAACTTGTCAATCTTGAAAAATTCTGAAGCAAGGAACCAGTCCGCTACTGCGCGAGGTAACTTTGTCATTCGAATTCGAAGGTCTAAAACAACTAGCTTTCTGTTTGAGGACTTTATCACGTATAACTCATAGGCATCACAAAATGACTGTAATGAGGTCACTATTTGAGTTGCGCGATCTGCTAATTTCCAACTCACGTTCGCTCTCTCAGAGAGTCTGTTGATAGTATGAAAAACATCCTCCTCCATTGATAGAATTCTATCTAACGCTAACTCAACTGATTGTCGTTCCGTCATGTTTGGTCACTACTATTTGGCGCTGAATTGGTATACAAGTATACCACTCATATAACTATAGAACTATAGTTCTTTATAAATATGTATCCATATTATCCTATTACCTAGGATGTTTCTACTATTGAGCATCAACTATAAAAGGTACATAAGGCATTTATTGTAGTGTTATGACTCTGAAAGAAGAAGACATTCAATTGCTGAAATGTCTATTTGACCATGGTATCTTTCTTGCACATCATAAGAAGATGGTTACAATTCAGAGAATGTGTCACGATAATGTTAGGAAGGGTCTAAGAAAGCGGTTGAGGCGTCTTGAGAGTTTAGATTATGTGAGATCAAAAGGCGCAGACCACTTCTCAGTTACGCATGAGGGGCGTGATTACTTGATTAATCTAGGTGTGATCTAGCATCAGGTGACAAACATGTTTAAAGAAATTATGCATCCTGGGAAAATGGAGGATTTCAACTTAATCGGACCTTTGTACATTGATGGTTTCAACGGGCAATATCTCAAGATGTAGATCCTTCCGACCTGTTATGAAAAAAATATGACCAATCTTAAGAAGAAGTAAGCAATCCTAGGATTGTTCATGACCGATGATACTGACTCCAGCAGAAGCGGGACCAAATCAAAGAAGCGCAGATCCAAACCATATATTCCACACCTAGCTGAATTCTTTTTCGAACCAACGGAAGATTGGAGTTATGATAAAGCAAAGCAGCTTTACTCAAAGATTGCCTATTCTCTCAATGACTACGAACTAGATACTGTACAATACACTGAATGTATTGCGGGAATGAAAACACTACCAAAATCTTCTATTGATTTGATTGTTGCAGACCCACCCTTTGGAATTGGTTTTGATGGTAAAAGTGGTGTTTACAATCGTGATGAAACCCTAGTGATTCCGGGATATAGAGAAGCTCAAGGTTCATACGCAGAATTTACGAAAGACTGGATTGCACAGCTTCCGCGAATCATGAAAAAGGATGCCTCGGCATACATCTTCAGCGGTTGGACCAATCTTGATGCTATCCTCAATGGTGCCAGCGAAGCAGGACTTACAACACTAAACCATCTGATTTGGCACTATCCATTTGGAGTTTACACAAAGAGGAAATTTGTAACAAGTCATTATCACGTCGTGTTATTGGTTAAAAACGCAAAATCATACTATTTCAATAAAATCGAGAATTATCCGGAAGATGTATGGATTGTGAAACGAAAGTATAGAGCTGGTAAAGAAAAAAATAGCACAAAATTGCCCCTTGAAGTTGTATCAAAGTGTATAGATTTCTCATCCAGACCTGGAGATGTTGTTCTTGATCCGTTCATGGGAAATGGTACCACTGCGGTAGCAGCAAAGGCGGCATTCAGACATTTCATTGGATTTGAAATCAATAATCAACTGAAATCACTCTTGAAGAAAGAAATTAACTCTGTTACTCCGGGGCAGTTCTTCAAATCATACAAAGAGCGATTGCCAACCATTGAAGAGCTGGCAGAAAAATATCCAAGAGCCTATCGTGAATATCTGAAGCAGAAGGAGCTCAAATAAGGAATAGAACAGATAATAGACGTGACTGAAACATGGATTCTGAAGACCTACTTGTGAAACACGGTTCGGAGTTTGATCGTCTCGCAGACGCAACGAGCTCAGCTGATGTCTTCAGCAGACAATTTGGAACCGAACTTACAAAGTGGGAATCCACCTTTATGCGCCAATTCAGTGAACGAATTTCTGGGCAGAAATTTCGCTATCGTGGTTTTGTAAGACATACCCGGGATACATCGTTAATCCTACTGACTCCAAGTCCGTGGTTGATGATAGGTGAGTTCATTATCTTCGGTAGAGAACAGAATCTACCAGACGATGGATCATATGTGGAAATCACAGGAAAACGTGTTGCAGTACCCAGTATTCTCCAAGAAACTAAAGTCGTTCAGCGAGCAATTACAGCAGATTCATGCCAAGAATTACCAATGGATTTCACTTCAGAAATCACTCCCCCAATGAGTCTCAAGGAATTATCCCGTATTCTTTTTGAACGGGTTGGAATGGCGGAAGCAAGTAAGAGGGTGTTTGCCAGACTCTTTGTATCAAGTCCACCTTATCAGGAATCAGTTGGTGGATTAACTACGGGGATTCAGGCCATTGCGTCTCAAACAAAGGTTAGACAATTTCTTTCATTTACACGACGAGTACTTCCTCCATCAATGAGGAAACAAACAACAGCTCTTCATAATGTAAGAGGTATCAAGGTTAGAACACCAAAATTGTTCAGAGTCGATATTGGGACAGTATCAAAAACTAGATTGGAAAATATCTGTGTTAATCGGAAAGACCCCTCAGGATTTAGAGAGGTATCAATAGGAACTCTAACAGACACTGTTAACGCGGCATTACCTGATATCCCTCTCGTTCTAACCTCAGAGGATTTTTGGGTGGAAACTGGTAATCCAACTGAACTGCAGCTCCCAATTTTGAAGTCAGCAATAACTTACCAATTGATGACTCCCACTGTTTCTGCACGTAGTATCGAGTCCAGTACAAAGCATGTCTTAACCCGACTTGAAACATTGCAAGAGAGTTTTGGACTTGATGAGAGTGCTTTGGCTCGGGGACAGGTTCTCGATGCAGATGCGCTGGGAAAACCAATGAGCGTACTCAAGCTTACTCGTTCTACTGCACGTGCATCATGGAAAGAGAAGATCACTGCCAAGGAGATAAAGCATGCTTGGGATAGAATTCTTGAACCAGCACTCAAGGAGTTCATAGAACTCTCTGACCTAAAGAAAACTTCTGAGAAAGATTGGGGAAAGGGAAGTCGCATTGATAAATTCAATACTAAGGTTCTCAAAGCAATTCGAAAATTAGATTCAGGAAAATCAGGGTCTCTAGGACCAACTCTAACTGAGATTGCTCAAGAAGCTGGTGTTGAGAAACACGTTGCTGCAGAAACCCTAGCACGGATGAAGGACAGTGGAGTCCTCTATGAACCGCGCTCTGGTTATTACAGACTGGTATAATCATACTCTCTATCTGAAATTAGTCAGATTTTCATTTACATGCTAGTCCATATAATTTCTCTTTCTAATCGCTCTTTCCTGCAAAATGCGTCTTTTTTGATGTGCGAAGTCAAACATGGACCTCACTTGGGTTCAGAATATGTGGTCATAGGGCTATTTTGGTAATTTGAATATGCTAATCCCCTGAGAATTTGATTTCCAATACTGGTGTTTGAGTTCTAACTTTCTGGTAAAGTATCTATACATTTGTTGTATAGAATATACCATGACAGAACTAGAAACGGTCCTGATGTAATGAGAGAAGATGAATCACTGGATGAGGACCCATTAGCCTTCAACCCCACATCAACCCATTTCGATGAGAAGGATAAAGTGTTACTCAGAGAGATGCAGGGAGGTGCCATCGATATTGATCTTGATTGGTATCCAGAACAATATGAGGGTCCGGAACTTGAAGACAGGGAAGTCACAATACTAGACCGAGAAACCTTAGAGTGCCAAGCAATGGCATGTGAATGTATGAGTGAAATTGAAAAAATGGACGATGTATCGGGTTATGAGAAGATGTCATGGAATCAAGAGATGGCATACCAGACAGTCATGCTTGTTCCTACAGAGATTCATATGGTTCAGGGTCCAACAGGAAACTATCCGCGGTTCTGGGGTTACATCTGTCAGTATTATCCCGAAGCTGAATGTTGGGGGGTCAAGAAGGCAACAATATCACTACCCTCTAGTCTGTCCAAACGAATTACGACATTCAATGAGAATATGCTAAACAAGAGAGCTGACCCTCTTGAAGACCTGAAGGTCCATATGATCTTCTCGACATATCATGGTCTGGAAGAGTTCGAGGTCAATGAAGAAAAGAGGAAAGCACACAAGTTCTGGAACACTATGCTCATTGAGGGACATCGGTCCCCTTAATGAAGGTAAATGTTTGTTTTTCACCCTCTCGTCGTTTCTTCATGAGCTTGATTATCGCTGTGTGACCGGGTGCAAAGTTCTGCAGTGGAATTCCACGATATTCCCTCGATAACTCTCTCATAACTTCACTCTCGTTGAAGACGAGTCGGTCATCATCATCCGAACCGTGATCAAACACAATAGCTATTCGTCTGTCACTTATCGACTGAGCCAACCTTTGCATACCTTCCAATACCTCTATGTCCGTGAGATAATGTTCAGTGTCTACTAGATTAAGAAACTGTTTTTCTGAGAGTCGATCCACTCCCCAGCATGAATCATGGTCACGACCCGTTTTTGCAACAAGGGGACATTGAGTCGGATAATGCAGAATGGTGATCTGTATTACTCTGTGCTTAAAGGCAGTGTCCATGATGCCTGGTGAGAGGACCATTCTCTCACTCTTTGTTAGGGATATGAGTAGGGGTTCTAGAAACTTGAAGTCCTCTCCAAAATCTATGTCTGGACTTGGATGTGAGAAGTCATGGAACAGGTCCCATGTCACAAGCAGGTCGTCGCTGAGTCGCAATGGTCTACATTCTGTCATTGGCCAGCGTAAAAGACCTATGATATCAGCTGTATTCCTCATTTTCAATGAATGCACAGTCTTTCCACTCTGAGAGTCCAAGAACCAGATAATGCACTCCTTTCCACTCATTTCCAATTTTAGTTTCACATACTTCACATGACAGAATTGTCTGGAGAATCTATCAATGGCTTCCTGAATTATTTCCTTCATCTTATCCAGAAACTCCACAGCTGGAATGGACACGCTTGATACATCATGACCAGACTTTAGACCAAAGGCTCTGAGACTGGTCTTGCTAGACGATGAGCGTAAGACGTGGTCATGGAGTCCTGCGGAGGTCCACTCCACGTCTCCCTCCAATCTACTCCACGCAAACCATTGTGACTCCTCAGGTCTTTCACTCTTGCTGTACTCAGGGTTGCGTCTGAACAAGAACTCGGTGACTTTACCTTCAAACCTATCCAGCTTTCGCCCCATCTTACTGATGATGTCTAATCGACTTGTAGACCACTCTAGACTCGCTTGAGCTTCTTCTTTGATTTTGAATAGTCCAATTTTGAGAGGTGAACTGACATTGGGATCGACAACAGCCCGCCATTCATATCCCGAATCGTCACTTGATAGTATCAGTCCAAACCGAATGTCTGAGAGGTCACTCAGCTCCTCTTGTACTTGAGAAGAGGATGATTCAACCAATGTCTTTGGTTTTGTCCTTATCCGCCTCAACCTACGGTATAATCTCTGTGAGTTGATGATATTCAGAGTCACTGGTAGAAATGACTTACCACCTCTTGTATGTTCGGGACGAAACCGGACACGTTCCAGGAGAGTGGGTTCTTTTCCAATATCACCCTGGAGTATTCTGGATTCAAGGGATATGTGTTCCCTCTCAATCATATATCTAGAGGTCTCTTGTTCATACCTCTGTCTTACTGTACCATATCCATGACCTGCATCTAGTTTCTGGTTTGGCCAGAGTCTTACAATCCAAGGGATCAGTGAGAGGGCAAGGATCTCTATCCTCGCCCTTACAGATGCATCGGGTACTGTCTGGTCAATTTCAATATCAGAGGTCACCTCACCGAAACCCTCTGCCCTGAACCTCTTCGACCAGTCAGTTAACGTAGGAACCAGGACTGATTCCATTGAGAATCCTACTCGGTCCTGCGTGATAATCACTCTGATGTCGTCATGGTAAGGGGTCTTAGCAAGCGTAGGCAATAGCCAATTGTCTGGATCGGCATCGTACCCTGAAACCACAGGGATATTCCACACAATCTCGTTCACCTCTCCGCACAGTACGGATGACTCGTAGAATGGTAGGAGGGCGCGGCTGGAGTATGCTGGTGAATAGGTTTCATCAGGGACGGGAGAATCAAACCAGAGAACTGTCACAGACCTGTGATTGGGAAGCCTTGAAACAATACCTGAGAGGAGAAGGTCCAACCTCCATCGATACGACTCGGGCGTCGAGTTTCTGATGGTCTCCATTCCACTCACTACTATCAGGCAGTCATCTTGCGGGAGTTGGTCGAGTCGAGTCTGAATTGAGGAGATGGACTTGCCTTCGAACAGGAAACTGTCAACATCACTGAACAGACCCATGACAGGTATTGATTCGAAGAGTTGTCGTATGTCCTTCTTGTGACTTCTCCGAACATCTTTCTCCCTATTGGAATGAGGTCTCAGATACAGACGAGCCTCGGCAAGCTGCGGGTCAACAAATTGGTCAGCAAGGTCTATCCAGACCATATTGGTCTTCTTGTCTTTTCCAGCAATCTCTTTCATCAGATGTAAACCGTGGTGGAACTTTGATATCCACCCTGCAGACGCTCCAGATGATGTGGGAGACTGACCATCCAGGTACAGGATAAATCGACGTTCGTTCGAGGC
>JAUWOU010000186.1 GCA_030612005.1 Candidatus Thorarchaeota archaeon
AACTCTCTTAGGAACAGGGCCTTTCACAAAGGTTCGCGTGACATCAGCGATATATCGTTCCTGTTTGAGTCTTGGGAATACATCAAGAATTACCGGAACTTCACTCTTGAGCTTATCATCGGCGACTCCTAGATAATGCCAGTCGAAAGCTTTCTCTCCAACCGCTAAAATTGTGTCATCAGCAGATTCTGCACCCCTATCAAGTAGGAAATGATCTAGTGCTAATTTCATTTTTCCAACAGTGAAAGGTTCCCCTTTATGCATCAGAACCTTGTTTGCACCGATATCACAATCTTTCACTATCTCGATAATTTGTGTGATTGAATCGGTTGTAGCATCTCCCGCCTTCTTTATTATCTCAATCTCCTTTGCAGATTTTGTGGCACGTGCTTCTAACACAATATATGGAACGACTTTGACATTGTATCCCATATCTTGAAGCATGACAAGGCGACTTGCTGGAAATTCATCAGGGACTCCAAGTACTTTTCCGGAGAATTGTTTCTTCAAGAGATCATCATAAACACGGTCAAGATTATCGATGATTTTCTTATTCTCTTTGAGAATGTTGAGATATACTTCTGAGATGTCATGAGTATGCTTAATGAGGCTCTCTTTCTTAACTCGCTCTAGAGCAAGGAACGCTGATGCTACTAGAGGCTCTTCTCCTTTATTTTTCAGGTAGATTATCTCGTCTGAAGATCGGAAACCAGTCAACCAGTATATGTTGGGGTTATCGAAAGCACTTCCCTTTGCCAGTAGTGCATCTATTCCATACTTTTCCATGAGTGGATCTAGGTCATTCTGCATAGTCTTCGCCTGCAAAAAATCAAAACGTGCCTTCCTGTAAAAGGCTTCTGTCTACTCTTGAAGATACGGCATCATCCTGGTTTCTACATCCAGTCGTGAAGGCATATTGTATGGTCCAATAGTTTCTACATTGAATGATGAACATGTGGCTGCAAATAGTCCCGCTTGTTTCAGGTTAGATGACCGCATGTATTCAAGTAGGAAACCGATTGCATAGACATCGCCACAACCAGTACTATCAACCTGAGCATTGGCACTAACAAGTGGTATAGTAATTTGTGAATCCCTTGTATAAATGACTGAACCTTGCGTGTCGTGGGTGACCAAAACTATTCTCGGTCCTAGGTTGAGTATTTGAGATGCTGCAGAGAGTTCAGATTCTGCATCTAGAGTCGTCTTCAACTCTGATTCATGGAACTTTGCGACATCTACAAGTCTGAGAATCTCATCTCGCTCAATCCATTTTCTGGGTTTGACTATACCACTGCTATCGATTGAACGAACGTATCCTTGAACATCAATTGAAGTTACTTTAGCATTTGACTGGGCTAGTCTGATGCAATCGATGTCAATTTCCCTCGCAGTCAGTGGTGAGAAATGGATAATATTCGCATAAAGATGAAGGTCGGAAAAGTCCGCAGGTGTTATTGGTTCTGCAAGCGCTTCCACATTTTGTACGCGATTCCCCATAGTATCATACTTGTTCACAAATCTCGTAGATTTTGAGCCTGATTTCCGAAGTCCTGTTAAGACAAGACCTGATGATTCTAAAGTATTCCAATACTCGTGCTCAAAATCCTCTCCGACTTTGGAGATGATTCCTGCATCAAATGCGTTGAGAGAAGGTGCAAGCATTGCGTAAGCTGTTCCCCCTCCTAATGCCTCTCTATCAGTTTTCGGCGTGATTATTAGGTCTCTACTGAGATGTCCAACAACCACTATATCCATTGACCACACCTATCGCTCACATGTATTCGAATAATGCATCACAATTCAAGACTCCCTTTAACTTCTATATCGGAACCCACTACGGGTCACAAGGGAACTATTTTAATCGAAAGTTTGTATTCTACTTGATTGAGTGTGTAAAATTGGCTCGGGTCTTAGTGAAATTCTTTGCAACGGTCAGGGAAGTAACCGGCGTGAAGAATATCGAGATGGATGCAGACACTATTGGTCAACTATTGGATAGTCTGCAGGAAACTTTTGGAGAGCGATTCACACAAACGGTTATCGACCCAAGTACTGGAAAATTGAAACAATTCTTCTCATGTATGATTAACGGAAAACGTATTGAGTTATTGGATGGTTATGATTCAAAATTAGCAGATGATGATGCAGTAGCTCTATTCCCGCCTGTAGGAGGAGGATAAACTGAGTAGCTCACTCACATCAAAACATCGGAAACTGGCTGATAAAAGAAGGGTAGACCTTGTAGTTAGAAATGCACGTCTTCTTCTTGAATCCGGGCTTGTTAAAGGTGGGATTGGTGTTAGTAACGGTCTATTCTCATTTATTGCTTCTAATGAGCATCTTCCAGATGCAGAAACCGTGATTGATGCAGGCAACAAGATTCTGATGCCTGGACTTATTGATGCTCATGCCCACATAGATGATCCAACCATGCAGTCCCATGAAAGTTTTTCATCAGGGTCCCGTGCAGCTGCTGGTGGAGGAGTCACAACATTCGTCGATATGCCATTGACGAATCAAGTAGATACTATCAAGGCTGTTGAGGAAAAAATTGAGGTGGGGGAATCTAAATCCATTGTTGATTTTGCTTTCTATGCTGGAATGATGAATGCTCAGAATATTTCAGTTATCCCTTCATTAGTCGAGAAAGGAGTGGCAGCATTCAAAGCATTCACCTGTGAACCTTACGAAGCTAATACTGGTGTAATCACAAAATGCCTTAGTGAGGTTTCAGTGGTTGGTGGGCATGTCACTATCCATTCAGAAGATCAGGGAATTCTTGACGAGTTCAAGAAAGAAATGGAAAGCGAGTGGGACGCTCCTATCAGCCACTCTTTAGCTCGTCCAAATATTTCTGAACAGCTTGCTATTCGACAGAACATGTCTATTGCATCTCAAACAGGAGGGCACTTGCACATTGCCCATGTCACAACTCGACAGGGTATGACTGAGATTGAACGGGGTAAACTTCGAGGAGTTATGGTAACAACTGAAGTCTGCCCCCATCACCTTGCATTCTTTAGAGATGAGATGAATCGCTTGGGTCCCAAGAGTAAGATGAATCCGCCATTGAGGTCTAAGGAGGATCGAGCAGCACTATGGTCTGCTCTCTTGCGTGGAATGATTGACATTACAGTAAGTGATCATGCTCCATGTCCGATTGAGAAAAAGGAAGCTGGACGAGATGATATTAGAGAAGCATGGTCTGGTGTAGACGGAATTCAGATGATACTTAGAGTACTTCTCTCTGAGGGAATCAATAAGGGTAGACTATCATTCTCAAGATTACTACGTGTTAGTTCTAGAAATCCAGCACGGATATTCGGGCTTTATCCAAAGAAAGGTGTGATCAGGATAGGGTCGGATGCAGACTTTGTCATTATAGATCATACAAAGGAAGAGAAGATTACGCCTGATATGATGTTTTCCAAGTGTGAGTGGACTCTCTATGATGGAATGACAATGAAAGGTACTCCCCAAATGACCTTTGTCCGTGGGTTGAAAGTATACGAAGATGGTAAGATATTGGCTAAACCGGGACACGGAAAATTCCAGGTTATGGGAAGTGGAAACAAACCATTAGGAAATTGAAACATGACAGAACTCAAATTTGTATTCGGAGACCCTGATATTTGCTCAGGGTGTATGGTCTGTGTTAATGTGTGTAGTATGTTCTATTCCAAAGTGATTGGTCCTACACGATCAAGAGCCCGAGTAGTTAGACTTGAACCTGCACTTGACTTCCCCTTGTTCTGTAGAAACTGTGAGGATGCACCATGTATCGACGCATGTCCAGAGAGCGCACTGACTAGGACCTCAAAGGGAATAGTGATTGTGAATAACAGAAAGTGCAATGGTACTGGGGCTTGTGTAGAAGCTTGTCCGTATAATGCAATACACATCCATCCTGATACTGGGAAAGCTATCAAGTGTATTCAGTGTGGGCAGTGTGTAGATCGTTGTCCAGCAGATGCAATCTTCACGACCACTACCGTAGATTTAGCAGAGCGTGACAAAGATGGACGAATGATGGCGCTCCATGAGAAGCACAAAGACGAGCTTTATCCTAGGGAGGCGAAGAATTGATGTTTGGTGTAGGTGGCGAAATACTCTGGGTTGATATGACGAAAGGGAAAATCGAGAAAGTACCCATTGATGACGATTTAGTGAGTAAATACCTTCTTGGTGCTGGATACCTCTCAAAGATCCTCTATGATATGATTCCTGCAGGAACTGATCCTCTTGGCGAGAAGAATGTCCTTGGAATTGCTACAGGTCTACTCACAGGATCAATGTTCCCTCAAGCTTCACGACATGTTGTTGCAGCACTTTCGCCTCTCACAGATGTTTGGGGTGAGAGTCATGCAGCAGGTTTCTTTGGAGCTGAATTGAAGTTTGCAGGATATGATGCGATTATGTTCACCGGGGCATCATCGGACCCGCTTTATCTGAACATAGAGGATTCCAAAGTTGAACTCCTCGACGCATCACATCTATGGGGTAAAGATGTCTTTGAAACCGATGACATTTTACGTAAGGATCACGATAGGACATTCAGAACTCTTTCAATTGGACAAGCTGGAGAAAATCTAGTACGTTTTTCTGCCATTATGAATGACCGCGACCGAGCATCTGCACGATCTGGTCTGGGTGCAGTCATGGGCTCTAAGAAAATAAAAGCGGTTTCAGTCAAGGGAACGGGTAAGCTAGATGTTGCAGATCCAAAGAACTACCTCAAACATATGGATATTTTCTACGAGCGGATGATGGCTAATCCTTTCACACCTGGTCGAGTGAAATTTGGTACAACAAGTCTTGTTGAAATGATGCAACACATTGGAAGACTTCCTAGCTACAATATGAAGCAGGGAGTATTTGACGGATACGAGAAGATTAGTGGTGATGCTATCAATGAAAAGTATCTGGTAAAGGCTCGAGCTGACTACTCCTGTCTACAGCGGTGTGGTAGATACACAGCTGTAAGAACGGGGCCATATGCTTTCGAGGGTGGCGCACCTGAGTTTGAAACTCAATCCTCTATGGGGTCTCGATGTGGAAATGATAATCTGGAATCCGTTCTCTTTGGTCATCATCTGGCCAATCAATATGGAATGGATACAATCTCTTTGGGTGGGACTATTTCATGGGCTATGGAAGCTTGGGATGAAGGTCTCCTTACAGCTGAAGACACTGGTGGCATAGACCTGAGCTGGGGAAATGCTGAAACAATTATCAAACTGACAAAGATGATTGCTCTACGAGAAGGATTCGGAGATGTTTTAGCTGATGGTAGTGCAGCTGCTGCAGAGAGAATAGGTCGTGGTACTGAAAAATTCGTTATGACCGTGAAGAAACAAGAAATTGCAGGTCAAGAACCTAGAGCACAGAAGTCTATGGGCCTTGCGGCAGTGACCGCAGCTAGAGGTGCAGACCATCTCTATGCATTCCCAGTCCTTGATGAAGCTGGTTTTGATAAAGAAATCAAAGAAAGATTCGGCGAACAATACCTACCTGAGATGGCTGATAGGTTAAGCCCCAAGTACAAGGGTATCATGGTTAAAGAGTGCGAAGACTTTATGGTCATGGTGGAGAGTGTGGGTCTCTGCAAGTATGGAACACAGATTCCTCCTGAATTCTACTATGATGACGTTGCACTTACCTTGAAGATACACAACGGGTTGGACCTTACTGGAGCTCAATTACAAGAGATTGGAGAGCGTATCGTGAATCTCAATCGCCTGTTCAACGCTCGATTTGGAGTCACACGGAAAGACGACTGTCTTCCTGATCGTCTAACAAAAGAAAAGGCTCCCCTGGGTCCGTCGGCTGGAGAGGTTGTAGAACTTGATATGATGCTCACTGAGTATTATGACGTGAGAGGCTGGGACCAAGAAACTGGATTGCCTTTGAAGGAAACTCTCAAACGACTTGGACTAGATAATTAGGCTATCGACTTCATGTGTTGTGCAGTCCTCTAATCACAAGATGCGCACACATTCGTTATTGTGTCCTTAATGCCGTCCACCTTACGGAGGTCGTTGACAACAAAGGAGCTCAAAGCTTCGGGAGTCTTAAAGGCACATTTGATAAGAAGGTCATAAGCTCCGTAGATAAGATAGGCCTCTTCGACCTCATCCAGAGCCCGAATCTCTTCAACTATATTTCGCGACTTCGTCGACTCTACCTTGGCCATGATGAACGCAACT
>JAUWOU010000013.1 GCA_030612005.1 Candidatus Thorarchaeota archaeon
GCCTCCGTAGCCTCCGCCACCTCGACCACCGCCGCCTCCGTAGCCTCCGCCACCTCGACCACCGCCGCCGCCGCCACCGTAGCTTCTACGGGGTCGGTCATCTTCGTGCTCTTCAGCAGACATATCAACTTCCATGTTGATTTCTTCGAGGCCTTCTTCGGCTGCCTCGAGTTTTCCGTAGCGACCTACGTTAAGTCTCAAGTTGCCTCTAAAAAGACCAGTGTATCCGTTAGTTAGATTGTAAGTTGAACCTTCTTCAACTGCATCAATAGTGTCATCCCAGAGTGGGACTTGAACTATTCCGCTAGCATCACCAACAGTGATATCACAAACACGGTGTGAGGATCCATCCCTTCGGGATTCAATCTCACGCTGTTCACCTATACTAATCACCTTAAAAGAAATGGTGACATTTTTCATTCGTGGCTTAAGTTCAGCCACAGTAGCCTCAATTGGCTCACGTTCTTCATAACCCATTGTTATTCACTCGCTTAATGCGATTGTGCAAGTCTTCAAAACTAGCGTGTCCTTCTGTGAAATTTGTGATGCCTAAAAAAACACCTTCGACAATTCCGATGATAGGAAGCGCGTTTCCGCTTCTTGTGTACCTGCAAATAGCTTCTCAAAATGACTGCTTATGAACTTGTGCACAGCGGCTTGTTTTGCCTATATGCGCAATTTTCTCAAGATATTGCTATACAATCAACTAGTTATGAGGAAGAGAGATTCGCGCTAACATGTTCCATTTCAAAAGAAAGACCGATATGAATGGACCCACCCACAGCACGGTAGAGGCGGGAGCATGCTGGTCCACAGGGTGGGTCCGGGGGAGGAAGTTTGTCTGTGAATGCTACAGTTTCTGTAGCAGGAGTGATTCCGAATTAGGGGGAATCACTCAGGGGGTGACACTTTGGTTCCAATACTCAATATGTCATATGAAATATAAGGTCATCATGAAAGTAAGCGGCAATTTTCAGAATAAAAATGGGATATCTATGACATACTTGTAACAACAAGTGAGAAAGTTTTTATCCATGGCAATGTATAAAGGAGAAAACAAATGCGAACAGTTAGCATTGGCCTGGTGTAGATTATGTGTGCAGCATTGAAAATTGGAATTGTTGGCACTGGTAACATGGGTCGTATCCATGCTCGAATATTAGATGATCTAGGAGTTCTAGTTGGTGTTGCTGATTCTGCTATTGATAGCGCCAAGAAAACAGCAGATATATACAAAGTCCCAGCTTTTGATGATTTTCACACGCTTGTTGAGAAAACGAAGCCCGATGCACTGGTAATTTCCACTCCGACGTTTACTCATGCATCAATTGCAGAAGAGATTGCATCAAAGTATGATTGTATTCGTGGGCTACTCATAGAAAAACCCTTGGCAAGTACATTAGAGGATGGGAAAAAAGTTGCAGATATTGTCAAGAAGAAGAATATTGTGACACTAGTTTCTCATTCTGAGATATACAATCCAATTGTAGGAAAAGCCATTTCCCTTATTGAAGCTGATGCCATTGGTGTACCTCGTGTTATTATTCATGATAGACGAGGTTTTGTACAATCTTCAAGGATTCCTTCATTGGGTGATGTCTTTGAAGATATTGGGGTACACGACTTCGATATCATGGCCAGAATCAGTCAAGGAAAGGCAAAGCTCTATGCTCAGAGTAGTAAAGAGAGAGGCATTTTCAATAGTGGTACTGTCATGGTAAACTTTGAGTCAGGTTCAGAACACTTCTTCCATCTATCACGCCAATATGCAGGGCGACGAAGATACATGGACGTTTCAGGAAGCAAGGGTTCTTTGATGCTAGATTTATTTGGACAAATTATCAAGGTACAACATCTAGATCAAGAACACAAGGCTGCAACTGATTCGATAAATCTCCCAGAACGAGGTGCTACTATCAAAGTATATGGCGAACCAGTGAGAGAAGTTCTCAATGACTTCATATCTTGTATCAAATCTGGAGAGACTCCAAGAGTGAGTGTAGATGATGCTCTCGGTGCCCTTGAGGTTGTTGAAGCCTGTAGAGAGAGCGCTAGCACAGGAAAAGTCATTGATATTGAGATTAAACCTAAGAGATGATTTTACCGAACAGATGTGTTCGTTTAGCATCAACCACTTGAATGGTCACAATTTCACCAAACTCAACATCATCATTGATTATGATAGGTTTGTAAGAGGAATTACGGCACATTGAACCCCCACGAGATCCTTTCTCAGTTACAATAACAGGGCCGCTCCAATCTAACCAGGACTTGTTTGTTTCCACAAGTATTTCGTTGACAAGCTTTGTCAGTCGTCTACTGCGCTCCTTCTTGGCTGATGTATCAACTTTATTCTGAGCCTTTGAAGCTAAAGTACCTGGTCTGTCACCATATTTTGAGATGTTAACAACTGTGGGTCGTACCTTCGATATCAAATCCATAGTTAATTCAAAATCCTGTTCGGTTTCACCTGGAAATCCTACAATGATATCTGTGGCAATTGTTGGGTTACTGAAGGTCTGTCTAACAACATCAACAATTCGTTCCCATTCCTCAGTGGTGTATTGGCGACCCATTGCTTCTAGTATGGCATTACTTCCTGATTGTAGTGGGATATGAAAGAACTTGAAGAAGTGATCGGAACGCATTACTTGAACTAATTCATCAATTGAGTCTGAAACCAAGTTCGGATTGAACATTCCTAAACGAAACCGATGTTGGCCCTGAATTTTGTCAATCATGGTTATCAATTCGACAAGATTACTGTCAATATCAACACCGTATGTTCCAAGATCTTGAGAAGTAATACGAATCTCCCGATACCCCGTATGAACACATCTCTCGATTGTGCTAAATATTTCACGTTTGGAATGGCTCTTGACACTACCTCTAGCGAATCGTACAGCACAATAAGCGCAACTACCAAGACATCCCTCGCAGATTGGAATTGTACAAATTACGCTTTTTGGTGGTCCTTCTAACCATTTCAACTTTGAAACATCATCAGATTCAAGATGGACAATTTTCCTTTCACCATTGAGAATTCTCGGTATTATTTCACTCAACGATTCGATTGATTGTGGTCCGATTATTGCTGCATATTCTGGGAATGCTTTTTTCACTCTTGCTAGTGAAATCTTGGGAAGACAGCCAGCAATTATCATAGGAGTCTTTCCAGTTGATAAATTCTCAAGTCTACTAATTATGCGGTCCTCAGTGGGTTCTTTCACACCACACGTGTTCAGTATAATCAAATCTGCAGTGTCAATGTCTTCAACACGATTCGCATCTATCTCAGTTAGATTGCCTACAATGACATCCGAATCAGCTGAGTTTAGAGAACATCCATAGGTCTCCAAGTAGTACTTGATTGTCATCTACTGAACACCTAACCTCCCTGAACATGGGGAAGCAAAGCAATCTCGTCACCTTCAGATACGGAGATTTCTATTCCTCCAAGGGTCGATACATCCTTCTTGTTGAGCATCACAATCAGATTTCCATCGATACCCCCATTTCTCAGTATCAAATCTTTCAAATTAGCTCCACCAATTTCTGCAACTTTCTGAACAACTTGGAGTACAGTAGATCCAAATGGAACTTCCACTTCCATCATCTGTTCCTCTAGAAGTCTACGGATTGGTCCAAAGGACTTGAATCTGACTATCATCATTCCCAAAGTCTTCATTCAAAGTGTACTATTCAGCCTTTGCATACTGCGAAAGGAGTTCATCTACAAGACCATCAACAACTTTGATTATCTCATCGATATCATTCTTGGTAGCTTTGTCATAGTGTATTCCAACTGTAACCACAGTTGATCGTTCTAGCCTCTTGCAGATTTTCTCAGCTGCAGAGTTGGCAACTACATAGTCTTTGTGCCCCGGAAATGTCAAGGAGCTCATGCTTACTGTCGATGCATCTCTATAATGACTAGGAGTCACATATGC
Source organism: Candidatus Thorarchaeota archaeon (assembly GCA_030612005.1). GTDB lineage: Archaea > Asgardarchaeota > Thorarchaeia > Thorarchaeales > Thorarchaeaceae > SMTZ1-45. The sequence goes on from JAUWOU010000013.1 coordinate 3,951, forward strand.
AATGGCAACACCACCAATATGGTGTTCATCGCCGCCATGTATCGATATAAGAAGGTCCTTGCCAATTTCTTTTACTTCGAGATAGATAATATGACTGCCAGCCTTATGTTCTAAAATCATCATTTTTCTTCTCCTTGTTCAAGACGTTCCTGATACATCTTATACGACAAAGTAAGAGTCTTTGGATGTGCTGCTCTATATTCGTCAAGTAGTCGAACCGCAGTGGTATGAGGCGCACTCCTAACCAAGTCTGGGTTTTCATGTGCCTCTTTGGATATTTGACGCAAAGCATCAATGAGATGATCCAACTCCAGTTTGGACTCTGTTTCTGTTGGTTCAATCATTAGAGCTTCAGGTATTATCAGTGGGAAATACACTGTGGGAGCATGTACACCGAAATCAAGAAGCCGCTTTGCAACATGCATTGCTGTAACGCCTGTTGTTTCCTTCAGCTCTTCTGCTGAGATGACGCACTCATGCATTCTCGGGGTATCTTGAGAGAATGGGAGTGTAAATCCAGGTATCTTGCTGACATGATAGGCAACGTAATTTGCATTCAATACTGCTACCTCGGAGGCTCGCTTGAGACCTTCTCTTCCCAGAGAGTACGAGTATGCGTATGCTCTTACTAGAACACCAAAATTCCCATAGAATGATTTCACCTTGCCAATAGACTTAGGAAGATCATAGTCAAAATCAAAGAGGCCGTTCTCATTCTTTACTATTCGTGGAACCGGTAAGAACTCTTCAAGCGATTTCTTAACACCCACTGGTCCTGCACCAGGACCACCACCACCATGGGGGGTGGAAAAGGTCTTGTGTAGATTTAGGTGAACAACATCAAATCCCATATCTCCAGGTCGGACCTTGTGCATTATAGCATTGAAATTGGCTCCGTCGTAATAGACAAGACCGCCGGCATCATGGACTATTCCTGATATTTCTTCGATATCTTTCTCAAAAACTCCAATTGTATTAGGATTGGTAAGCATCAACCCTGCTGTTTTTAACCCAGCAATCGCCTTCAATGCATCTAGATCAACTAGTCCGTCTTTGCTTGAAGGAATCACGACAATATCGTAACCAGCCATTGCAGCTGATGCAGGATTAGTTCCATGGGCTGCATCGGGAATGAGCATCTCATTCCTCTGGTCACTTTGTTCATTGACGCAACGATGATACTCGCGCATCATCATCACACCAGTCCACTCACCTTGAGCTCCTGCTGCTGGTTGAAGCGTGACTGCATCCATTCCAGTAATCTCACCTAGCCATTGCTCAAGTTCCCACATCATCTCTAGAGCGCCCTGTGTTGTAGAAACATCTTGCAGAGGATGAAGCCATGAAAATCCTGGATGAGCTGCAGCTAGATTATTCTGCTCAGGATTGTATTTCATTGTACAACTTCCAAGTGGATAGGTACCAAGACTCACCGAGTAGTTCATCTGTGAGAGTCTTGTGAAATGACGGACAATTGCTGGTTCAGAAATCTCAGGAATCTTGGGGGGATTCTTACGACGCATTGCTTTTGGAATGACATCGGTAAGTTTTCCGACTTGTTTTCGTACGCCCGCTTCAGGAGTTGGAAATTGATGTGCAATGACTCCGGGATTAGTTCGTTCAAAGAGAAGTGGTTCATCCCACCTAGCCTGTCGAACCTTAGATTTGTGAGGATGATCGCTCACTTGGGAGCACCTCCCTTTGACACAATATCACTAACCGTTTGTACAAGATTATCGATGTCTTGTTGAGTATGTATCTCTGTGACACAAAATAACATTGATTCTCCAAGGTCTGGAAATTCATCAGTAAGTATTTTGCCACCTTGAAGACCATGCTGTAATAGACCGTCGTGGATTTGGTTTGCAGTAATCCCTTTTTCAAATTGAACGACAAATTCATTCCAAATGAACTGTCCAATAGCTGGGGCCTTAACGCAATCAATGGCATTGAGTTTTTTGGCTGCGTAATTGGCTTTCATTACTATAGTTTCGCCAATTTGTTCTATTCCAGACGGCCCAAGTACTGACATATAGATTGCAGCAGTCACAGCTGCAAGAGCCTGATTGGAACAAATATTGCTAGTAGCTTTTTCTCTTCGAATATGCTGTTCTCTTGGACTTAGTGTGAGAACATATCCATCTTCATAGGGTTCTTCTTCGGTTCGTGTCAAGCCAACAAGACGCCCAGGCAGTTGGTAGATTAGCTTACGATTATTGATACAACCAAAAATCCCTAGTAGTGGACCTCCATAACTCACTGGAGAACCAAGGTGCTGTCCTTCAGCAACAATAATATCTGCATTATAATCACCAGGTGGCCTAAGAATACCAAGAGAGAGAATATCAACCCCTGCTACCAATAGCGCACCATTTTCATGTGCAATTCGAGCGATGTCATCTACCTGAGTTTCAATGAATCCAAGATGACTGGGATTCTCGACATAGACTCCAGCGACTTGGTTATCCATCTTAGACTCAAGGTCCGAAAGCGACATCAATCCTGTTTTTTTATCATAATCAATCTTAACAACTTCAATATCTGCAGGTTCTGTATAAGTCTGGATGACTTCATAATGTTCAGGATTGATTGTACCTGGGATGAGGAATTTGGAACGTTTCTTTTTCACCCGAACAGTCATCCGTGCAGCTTCTGCAACTCCCGTAGACATGTCATACATTGACGAGTTTACTACATCAATTTGGAGAATCTCAGCTAACAAACTCTGATACTCAAACAAGGTCTGCAACATTCCCTGGCTGATTTCTGCCTGATAACTGGTATAGGATGTAAGAAATTCAGATCTTCCAGCTAAGGCTGGTACGATAGCAGGGATATAGTGTAAACCAACACCTGCTCCAAGAAAGACACTTCCATCAAAGGCAGGCTTATTCTTCCCCGCAAGCTCCTGTATTCTCTCGGAAACTTCGAATTCGGAATGGGAATCAGGGAGATTGAGATCATGCTTGACTATGAATTTTTCAGGAATATTGCTGAAGAGATCTTCAAGATTCTTCTTTCCAATAGATGCAAGCATCTCTTTCTCTGTATCCTTCGTTATAGGAATCCAAGGATGTTTGTACTCCATAGTACTCTGCTCCAAGCGTATACTTGTTTTGAAGGCAAGCCTTCTCGCCAAAATACCTTTTGGATAGTACGAAGATTTTCTTTGATGGCCAGAATGATTTTTAACCACAATTGATGAATCGGCGGTTAATCACAGGAGTGACATCAAAATGAAACGCTGGCTCATGGACATCCTCGCTTGTTCTGCGAGTGACTGTAGAAGTAAACTCGACCTTGAAGTCTACAAGTCGCATACACAGGAATCTGAAGGAGAGGAAGTTGATGAGATTGATGAAGCGTTAATCAGTTGTCCCAAATGTGGTAGGTGGTATCCAGTAATAGACGGGATTGCATGTATGCTTCCTGATGACTTACGCATGGATGGTAAACAACATATCGAAGAAACTGCCTTTCTTGAGAGATGGAAAGAGAAAGTACCTACCGACATCTTGAAGAATGGCTTGCCCTTCGGACTTTCATAATAATAGCCCCGTGGTGTAGCGGCCCAGCATAGAGGGTTTTGGTCTCTTAGACCTAGGTTCAAATCCTAGCGGGGCTACCACTTTTATTTTTCCTTAACTGGAGGTATATCAGATGAGTTGGCCATCTGGACTCTGAATAGTCTCTTGACATGTGATAGCACTAAACGATCACCATTAACGAGGACCTCAATATCAACATGGTCTTCCAAACTTGAGGTGGTTAATTTCTTTTCTAGAACAGCCTGTACCTGAAATACTCCCGCAGGATTATCCATCGATACTGTGATTCTCAGAGGTTTATCTTCACCCTTATCTAGAATGACGTTATTAATCGCCATGGCACTGACAGAGTGGATGTCAACCTTACCTTTCTGAAATGGTACAATTGTTCGACCCTTAGTCATGTCTGCACCATCACCGATTTTCGTAATGCCAGCTTCAAGCGTAAGACATTGCGTGTCATCATCATGAGCATAGATTCCATGGAAAATGAACGATAGAATGTCCGTGGCTTTTGCTGAATCATTGTAAATATCCATCAATTTGTTTTCAAGAATCGCACCAGCAAGTTGTACTGAAGCCTGATTGTGTTCATTCCGATGAACCACCATTCCAATATCGTGAAGATATGTTGAAGCAAGAACGACCAGTCTTGCATCATCAACATCACCTATTCCTTCTGCAACAACATTAGGTTGGAAGGTTTCATCAAGAATATCAAAGGTCTTGAGGGCATTCCATGTGGCAACCTCGGCATGAATGGGACCATGGTCTGTATAACCCAATCTTGAAACAGCCATTCTATTTGCTGATCGGAGATATGACTGAACTTTGGGAGAACCTGTCAAATATTGATACATTTCTAGAGCTCGAGTATTATCTGGAATAAGCTCTCTTGCACGGATTTTTTGACGGTCCATAGTTTCGCTATTATTCATTGAAACCACTCTTTGGGGACAGAGAATTTAGTTCTCTGTTTTGATAAGACTTGCTAAGGCGGAAAATCCACGCTCTTATTGTTCTCAGGATAACAAAGAGAGGGACTAGATAGATTGTGAATCTATCTAGAGATCTTCAGCATCTTCCTGAATTGAGAGAAGGATTCTATCAGTAGCGCTAGTCGCCTTCTGAATTGTCTTGAGATAGTCTTGTCTAGACTTTTCAAAGGCCACACGGCTAATCCTCTGTTTCTTCTTTCTCAGGAGTAATTGACGCAGACCAGCTTTAGCACCTTCAATTTTCTCATTCTGAAGCTCAAGCTGAGAAACTATGTCGCGATAGCGTGGTCCATAACGTGTCATGCTTTCCTTGACCGTAGGTAGTTTGGAGTCTATCTCTTCAATCTGTTTTTTCAGATCGGCCTCACGAATCATGAACTCTCGTTTCTTGACTTTTCCTCTTCTTCTTGAAGCTTCTAGTTTCTCAAGATCCATATTAAGGGCAGTTTTTCGAGAGTAAAGATGTGCAAAGTCACGGAGGAGTTCAGAAGGTGCACCCATTTGTCGTGCCTGTGAGCTATCTTCATAGTCATCTACTCGTGGTCCAAGTATTTCTTCTGGCAACTCTACCTTTCTGTATGAAACATAGAAAGCAGCGATTATACCCACTATCAATGCAAAGATTATTGGTCTCGCAGCTGCTCCAATTGTAGCTTGATAAACTACAGTGATTGAAGCGGGGTTCCGCTGTGTCTGATTGTAGAGAACATATTGGTACGTTGTGTCGAAAATACCATAGAGGATTCTATTGTCTCCAGTGATACTACTAACAGATACTGATACAGGAAATACTACTTTGATTGAATGGATCTGTATCAAATTATCGCCCAAGAGACCTATAGGAATTTCTAGCTGATTACCACCCGCAACTCCAGTTTGGTATGCACTCGCCTGAACTACAAATGATATTTTGAATGTGTATTTGTATGTTGGAGCAAAGCCATTAACACCAAATCTATCACTTGCAAGATAGATTGTTAGACCAATTGTTTCGTTATAGATTCCCACAGTTGATCTTTGTGACGTGGCAAGTATTCCAACTTCATCATAGATTTTGATGTTCTTTGCATAGGCTGGAACTTGGAATGTGATGGCACTTACCGCACTTCCACCAGTATTTTCTAAGGTGATTGTTTCATCGTAGCTTATCCATCCCCAAGCATCTATTACAGCAACAGTTGATCGTTCTACAAGAATATTCTCAGTATTCAACCTTAGACCGCTTTGAAATTCTGTTTCATCAAAGGGTGCAAGATTAGCAACCTCTGAGTCAGGAGCTTCTTCATTTGGTATTAGTTGACCTCCACCTTCAAAGGACAAAATGAATTGTGCATTCCCTAATACATAAGGTAGAAGTGGATACTTCAGGAATTTGAGTTGGTATTCAAACTCAGATGGATCGGATAGCCAGAATAGTGTGTGCATATACATAGTCGCTCTAAAGCTGTATGATTCTTCGAATCCAATTGCTACTGGAAAGTGAAGTTTCCAATGCATCATTCCATCTACATTTTCATGACGTACAATACGGATAGTGTTTTGGGAGTTATCAACTGCTTTCATGGACAAGAAATGGATTTCATATTTCTCTGTTAAGTACAAATCAATTGCACTAATTGGAGCGGAACCATTATTGGTAATAGTGTAAGAGTCTTCAACTCTAGATCCATAGCTAGCTGTGATTATGAAGTTACGAACCACATCAATTCGCATTCCAAGTAGAGAAAGAAACGGTCGATCAATTTCAAAGTTGACAGTTGTAACCCCTGTGGAATTTGATGGATCTGTGGCATTGAATGTAAATACGTGAGCACCTTCTTCATAGGGTGAGAGATCAAGACTTCCTTCCCAAAAACTAGTGAGGTGATTATATTCTAATGCGACCCAGGGCTCATCGTCAATTCGATAAGATGCTAGTCGGATAAAGTCATTTGTCGCATTTAGAACCAAGTCTGTAACCCATTCAAGAGTTGAGTCAGCTTCTGGACTAACAACAATCAGAGTTGGAGGTGAGTTTGGAATGAACTCAATCAAAGCAGGTTCAGTCCAGTAAGTATGCTGAATTGGAAGCCCATTGAGTTCCTCAGTATCTCCAAACATGAAGACAAACGGATACTTCTCATCAGAAATTTCAATGAATGTAATGTCCTGAGCATCTGTGCTATTCAACAATATTGTATACTCAATCTGGGTAAAAGTACCATTATCGGACCCACTAGCTTCTAGAATTCGTGATTGATTTAGGTCAGGTAAGTGTTGGAATGTATTTGTTCCGTACTCATCACTGTATACGAGATCACTACTTTCAGCTGGATTTGAAACTCGCTCGGCACCTGATCTGTATATACGAGTCAGTGTAATCTCGTAAACAAGGTCCAGCCCATAGAGTTCGTGATCTTTCTGGTTGTATGCTTCTTCTGCAGGAATGACAAAGTAGCGAATCTCGCCAATCCGCATACCGATGATTGATTCATTGTACATAGGTAGAGTGGGCAGTGCATTAACTGGCGTAGTAGAGGTGATGTCTGGAAAGTCACTCTCTTGAATCATTGAACCATTTCGCAGGAATAACTTGTAGTGAACTGTCACACCATCAGTACCTTCTACTCTCCACATATCAGTAAGAGTTTCACTTGGTACATATCCAACAATAACATCACTGTTGTTCAAACCAGCAGATGAGAATCCTGAGCTGTAGTTCTGCCAAGCAAATCCAATCCAACCAGATGTTCTAGCTTCTAGGCCAACATAGAGTAAAGTACCATTATGCTCAAAGTATGCATTAACCCCAGTTACAGGATCCGTATAATTATAGGCGTATTCTGTTGGATCTATGATACCGTCTGATGAACCATAGTGGTTATCGACATAAGGTATAGAAACATTCGTCATGGTCTCGGCTAGAAAAGATCTATCTTCTATACTGTGAGCCAAGTACTCCGATTCCATTGTATTTGAGAGGGGGCTGAGAGCCATCAAGCTACTTGACAGGAATAGCGCAAGTAACATGAAGGTCCCTATCTTTTTGTTAAACAGGCTCAATACGAATCACCGTTAATTTTTGGGGTTATTGTAGGGTCCACTGACCCATGAATGATGCGGTCGTTCTTTGGTTTCTTATTATAGCTTATGGTTGTTGAAAGCATGCACGAAAGAAGCAGGTAGTCCGAAAAGGTCAAAACTGAAACACAGTGCGTAGTGTTAGAAAGGTGTACCAATATGCTTGAGATTCTAATTGCAATTCTTATTTCATTTCTTACAGTTGTAATATTCATGCCTAAAGCAATTAATGCACTTAAGGAAAAAGGGATCACAGGCATAGATGTCCACAAACCGGACAGACCAGAAATTCCGAAGGGCGGTGGCTTTGTACTACTTTTCGCAATTGTATTTGCACTTTTAGGCGTGGTAGGATTGACTACCTTTCAATTTTTCACTGTAGAGATGGTTGGAATATTCGCAGCACTTGTGTCTATATTGATAGCTAGTATGATTGGGTTATTAGATGACCACCTTGATTTCAGTAATAGAACAAAAGTCATCCTTCCAATGGTTGCTACCATTCCAATGATTGCTGTCAGTGTTGGAACACCTACCATGAATATTCCTTTCATAGGTACAGTAAACTTCGGTATCGCCTACGCACTCATCATTGTACCGCTTATGATGACATTCATTGTAGACTCAACAAACATGTATGGTGGTATGAATGGTCTTGAGGCGGGTCTTAGTTCTATCAATGCTTCAGGTCTTGTTCTATACGTTTTTCTAATACCTATCATGCAAACGACCTCGATTTCCCCAGAACAACTGCAAGCAGGTATTGTGGCAGCAGCACTTCTCGGAGCATCTTTTGGATTCTTGATATTCAATAGGTATCCAGCAAAGGTTCTCCCAGGTGATGTTGGCAGACTACCAATAGGTGCTGCAATGGCAGCTGCACTAATCATAGGAAACATGGATAGACTTGCAATTTTGATGTATGCACCATTTGCAATCAACTTCCTTCTCTATCTTGTCTACCGAATTTATGTTAAGCGAAACAAAATTGAATGGGCAAAATTCGCAAAACCAAGAGATGATGGTTCCCTAGAAGTTGTTGGACCATTCACAGTCTACTGGATACTTCCTCACTTCTTCAACAATATGACTGAGAAGCGAAATGTAAGTCTCTTATTGCTGTTCCAAGCAATACTAGTCTATGGTGCGTTAATCTTGTATATTCTTGGGATTCCACTTGGTCTGGGTTTAATCTAGTCCAAGATATCAATAGATTACAAATCTGTGTCTTCCCACAGCTCTGCACTCTGACGATTCATGTCGCGACGCATACGTTCTAACCGGGTATAGACTGCACCATGTGGGGCTCCAGTGATGAGCATCTCAACAGCTTTTCGTGCATAATCTAAACCAGGATTCATACCAATAATAGAAACTGTTCGACCATAAATTGTGATTTTTGTTTCCGTTACCTGTTCTATGACCCTTCTTGTACGACCATTTTCACCGATTATCCTTCCAGCTACTCGTTTCAATTGATTCGCAGAAGTTCCTACTGCGTCTCGAAGTGATATTATAATGAGCATCATGTCTTCATCGACCAAGCTTAGCGCATTCTTAGGACTGAAACCTCGTGCTATCGCACGAACAATATCACGGGCCTTCCAGGCAAGCACAGGATCTTTAGACTGCAGAGGACTTCTAATAGTTACAGCGCCCTCAGAGTCAATGTTAAGCTTGACGTTAGTTAGTTTTTCTATTCGTCTTCGAACTCTTCCATTACGTCCAACAATGACACCAACTCTTTCAATAGGTACCCTGATTGTTTCTTGAAATGCCATTCTATTTCTCACCAGCTGCAACGATGTATCTAGCAATCACTTCAGGTTTATCGGTTTCCACACCGAGTTTCTTGAAGAAACGGATTATGTTTTGAATGTCACGGAATAGATACTTTTTCGCGTTATCATGAGCAAGTAGAACTGCTTGAGAAACATCAATGAATACAGGACCATCAGACCAGAGAATATTGTACTCGCTCAGGTCAGCATGTACAAGACCCGCTTTTGTATATCCCTTCAGAATCATTCCGATAATTTCATTGAATGTCTTCACAGGGTCGGGGATTTCTGTATTCTTTAACAGAGGAGCGGCAAGTGAATGTTCACTATCGCCTATGAATTCCATTATCAGGACATTGCGTTCGATATCAATAGGGTTTGGAACACGAATTCCTGCTGCCTGATACCGCTTGAGGTTCTTGAACTCCTTTGAAGCCCATTGTGGAATCAGTGAACGGCTTTGACGTCTAACTCGTTTAAAACGAGGGTCTCCAACGATATACTCCAACATGAAATCTGTTTCAGCGGTGCTGATTCGGTATATCTTCACAGCAACTGGAATTCCATCAGCATCAATTCCTCTGTATACATTAGCTTCTTTACCAGTGCTTATTGCACCATGTAATGCAGAGAGAGTTCCACGATTTAGTAGCTTGTAGAGTATCTTCATTGTAGGAGGATCAATTACACCTTCTACTACCTTGAATTCATCTACATCTTTACGACGTTTCATCTTACGCCGGTCTAGTTCTTTTTGATATTGTTCGTGTTTATTTTCTGCTCGTTTCAACTATGAATACCTTCCACTAATTCAGGGTATTTGCGTCTGTGAAAAGGGAGTAATCTTAGAAAAGGCTTGGCCTCTTCAAAATACTTTGAGTAATCCTCTCTTCTCCAACCAATCTAGTTCGTTCCCTCGATACCGATAGACAATATCACATTTCTCATCAGTCTGGAAATCCCAGGGAACCAACAGGACAGTATCACCAACTCTCATCCAGACTCTCTTCTTCATTCGACCAGGAATTCTTCCGATTCGGATATTACCATCCTCACACCTGACTCTAACTCGATCAAAACCTAACATCTGGATGATGATTCCGAACATCTCACCATCTCGTTCCCTGGGAGTCCTAACTCTCACTGGTTCAGTACTACCAGGAGGTGGACCTTTGCGTCGTTTGCGCTTCTTATAGGACAAAATATTCCTCCAATATGTCGCTGGACCTAAATCCTCTAGCGACAAACCGTGATTCCATTGTGAAGCATTTAAGCGTATTGAATTGATTGTTAACAATGACTAAAGTTCAGTTCTCTTTGACATCAAAGTGTGTTTGGTCTGGAAGTAAATGGAGCTGGTCCTCGATCAGAAGACCATAGATTTTTGCCCCAGTAATAATTTCTGAATCAAAAGCAGACTCTTCTACTTCAGAAATATCAAAACTTTTGGAATCCATAATCTGAACTGGTTGACCATAGACATGAGTAACAATCATGAACTCGCGACGATCTGTAAGGGGGGCGAGGTATGATATAGTTCTCCATCTTGCGTTTTTCGGATTAATTGTGAATCGTTCTCGTCTGATAAGATTGTAGCATGTTAAAGTGTTGCGAGCCATAGTAAGTACTTGACATGGCTGTTCGTTGACCAAAATAAAATCGCTAACTGAAAATCGTGGGAGTCGGATTAGTATAGTAGTTCTATACTTTTTCTTTCCAGTTTTATCTTCACCGATTAACTTGTAGTTCTCTTTCCGCTCTGCAACATATCGACTCTCGAACTTGTCAGCTATATCCCTTGCTAGATATTCAGATCCAACATAGTAATCAATTCCATACTTGTCATCGTTTATCATTGTGATGAATGCCTTATCATCAGACTTGTACCTCGCTACGGTCATATCGGTAACTGTCTTTGTCATCTCTTTTTTTTCATCGTCGGATATTTCACGACCATCCGCACGCATCTGAAGAATTGCTTCATAATAACCTCCACTCATCATTCCACACGTATCACAGGTACCGTAGCTGAATCTAATCTCAACTTTATGTTGTTCTTCATGAGGTGGAATTTTCTCATGAGATTTTCCAGAAGCATGCACTACAAGGTGAGTAACCCTGTCTAGTTTCTTTTCTTCTTCAAGAGATAGGGTAACTCCCTTGGTAAATAGCTTGATCTCGGGTTCTAGAATAATCTCAATCTGTTTTTCTGCTAATTCATCCGAATTCATTTTTCCAATGATTATCTTTTGCCATCCGCCGGGTATTTTGACAGAACCACATTTCTTGCATGCAAGTAGAGGGATTGGAGTAGAAACCTCCATGAGAGGGTGCTGTTCATCGTAGCAATTATCGCAGAGACCATCTACGACTGCTTCTTCTCCGCACAGATAACATGGTGCTGCCAATTTAATCAACATCATTTTACGGTAAATGTCTGTTTAAAATGTGGTCTATACCACTACTTTACCATTATTTGATTATAACACAAGTCTTTTGTTTGTCTATTCTTGTGAAAACATATGCCTCGCAGAAAACGGCACAGACTGGTTACAAAAGTACCACATGTTTCAGTTTACAAGCCAGCTGGTATTCCGACTAGAGAACTGGAAGAGATCCTAATCACAATTGGTGAGTTCGAGGCATTGAGACTGGCTGACTTCGAAGGACTGAGTCAGAGAGACGCAAGTACTGCGATGGAGATAAGCCAGCCTACATTCAACAGAGTGCTCTCATCAGCACGTCACAAGGTAGCTAGTGGATTAGTACAAGGTTACGTTCTTAGAATTGAGGGAGGACAATACCGTCTATCCGATGGAACAGGTATCTTGGAATGTCTTGATTGTGGTGCATCTGTGGATATGTCCTCTGAGAACAAGAGCACCTGCCAAAAATGCGGATCTATACGACTACGTTGGTTGCGGTGGGAAAAAGGTAGAAGACCTGGTGACAATAAATGAGCGTCGAACGAATTGCAGTAACTGCAGATATTGATAACGGACTTGATAGTCCAGTGAGTGGCCATTTTGGACACTGCAAAGCATTCATTGTGTCTACAGTCAAAGATGGGGAAATAATTGAAGTTGAGAGTGTACTTAACGGAGCACATTCCAGCTGTGCAGAACCGGTAGACAATCTTGCCAATTTGGGTGTGAATGTACTAATTACACTAGGTATGGGAATGCGACCTTACATGCATGCACAGCAGGTTGGTCTTACTGTAGTCAAAGGTAGTGGCGGTACAGTTGGAGAGGCAATTCGTAGCTACATAGAAGGAAGTCATGAGGTAATGGAGCGAGACGGTCTATGTGGTGGTGGTCCACGCAACCACTAGGTGGTTCACTCTTAGAGTCCTAGAGTTTGACCCATTGTGCATGCGGATGTCCTTCTATATAGAGAACAGCCTGTTCATGCACAAATCCAGCATTTATTGCAGTCTGTACAGCTTTCTTTCCAACCATGTTGGCAATTGTTGCTTTTTCAAGATGATTAACACAGGTCTTTGAATCAACAAGCTCGCCACCATAGAATTCCTCACTCACCTTGAAATTAATCTGACCCTCTTTGAGTGTTTTTCCTAATAGTGGTTTATCACAGATTGCAACAACATAATGATCACGTGTTTCACTTACACGCATGTACATTTTAAGCATTGTAATCACTCCAGGTTTAAACGGGTCTTATTGCGGTTTGAGCACCACAAGCTTGTGAAGCATCTATTGTGTAAGTTCATTCCCAGTCTATATGAACTTCTCTATAAAGCTAAGATAACAAAATCTGTAGATAACGGATCCCTGACTTGCGTTTTATCAAAACAATAAAGTTTCGTGGGAAACGCGCAGTCATGCAATCTCAACCTAATCGTCATCATTGACCCAGGCCATGTCAGCTTTCCACGGACTGACTGATACATCACGCACGAACTCTTCGTCGTCAAGATATCCAGACAACCACTGATTCAGAAGAGCATCTCTTAGAATTTCCTCAATTTTTTCTCTAGGTAGATTCGTTTCTCTCTGCAGTTCTGTAATGGTAACCTTCTTCCTCATGGCGGCAATCTCCACGACGGTGTATTCCTTACTAACGCTTTCTGAACCTAGACCCAGAAACACTCCAACGACTAGCAGAAATAATCCGGTAACAAGCAGAATCAACGAAGTTGACGTGAACAAGATATCATCCTGCATATGAGGATACATGGTGGTCCAGCCAAAAATCATCAATCCCGCAAAAGATAGCAAATTGATTGCTGCTATCACTACCCACTTACCAATTTCACCACGGGACCTTCCAAGTGACATCTTCCTATACTCTCACTCTATTAAGGACGCCAATGCTTTTAGAGATTTGTCACTCAAAAACAGATGCCCAAGATGGTGACTTCAAATTACCTCCAGAAAAGGAGTAAAGTATGCCTGATACCTACACTGGTCTAATGGCTGTTTGGGCACCGCAAGCTGAACATATCATATAGTACCCACGTTTTATTTTCTTGATCTCAGTATCAGGTCTAGTACAGACTGGACAGAGAACATAGGAGTCAATGTACCGGATGAGAACATCGTTGACAGCTTCGGCAGTGAATTTACCATTGAAGATAGCATTGCCACCTTCTATGTTTCCAGCAGTTCCAATTTGACCAGAAACAAATTTGAGAACTTCTCTTCCTGGGCGGTTTAGGACGTTTATGATGTCCTGGAAATTCTGCCAGAGACTTCGGTTACCCTGAACCATCAATCTCACAGGAGGAACCTTGAATCTCTCTCCGGATCTATTGAATGCATCTTCTGGGACCTGTGATCTTGCACGGTCTAGAAGGCTATCATAGTCGTCCATACTTGAATTTCCCCATATACGTTATTGAAGGTATTGTTTCGGCATACTTTGTCAATCATCAGGTTGCAGGAAGATAGCTAGAGGGGGTAATCTCATTGATGAAACCATCTTCAATTAGTTTGAAGATTTTTGTCTGAATTTCAATGGCATCCTTTCCCTTTTGTTCAAAGAAAGCAACAATGTCCTTCAAGTTCACACCCTTTGGAGTAGCATGCAGTTCAATATAGCTGAGTATCTGTTTTGTCAAACCAGTCAAAGAAGTTGGAGATGGCCCACCAATTATGGTGGTTAATTGTTGTTGACCCTCATCGCTACTCACACTCATTGAAACACCGCTGCGAGTAAGAATTGCTTGATATCGTTCTAGGAGATGGAGTCCCATGAAGTTTGGGTCTGTAATTTCCTTGACTATCTCAGGAATAATGTAGACCTCGTCCTCGTACTTGCGGACCTTCCCAATGACTAGAGCTAGAATGTCTTCCTTGACTCCTTCAAGTAGGGCAGATTCTTCCTCTCCCCACACTTTGATACGGATAGTATCAGTTCCATCATCAAGTGTAATGCTCATGAACCTCTTTCCCCCTTCTGAATTAGCTTCTTTGTTAAACTTGCTAACAACAAATCCAACAATCACTACTCTTCGAAGTTCAACTCCGTAAGATGATGTTACATGAGCGCCATTATCGTCTCCAAATGTACCATTCACAATATCAGAGATGGAGGCTCTGACAGCGGTCATTCGTTTTCTCATTTGTTGGATTCACCTTTTCTCCTAGTATAGAGTGAGTCTTTTGCTATTTATAGTCACGGAAACTTGCTCCTCTCTTCCTTCACTGTTTATGGCTGTTGCCCTTGAGCTGTCAGAAGAAATCAGATAGAGAACTCTGGTGTGTGGAACCCCGAATTTCCTCTAATGCTTTATGGAGGCGTTCAAGGGACTTCTGAATTCTACTCTCACTAAAATCATGCTCTTTACAGAGTATCCTTTCAATCTCGTCAGGTTGAGGATCAGTCCACTTTGGACTCTCTAGGTCAAATTTTGGGGGATTCAGAAAGATTTCACGTATCTCATCATATGGAAAGTCAAACTTTGTGCCTCTATCAGTTTCAATAGTTTCAAGATTGCCATGCTTCTTGACTAATTTAAGGGCGGTCTTTGGACCAATGCCTTTGACACTATCATTATAGTCGGTACCTACTAGTATTGCAATATCGATTAATTGTTCTCGGGTTATGCCAAGTAACTGAAGATTCTGGTCCAATAGGATAAGCTCAGGATCTATACTTTTGTACTTCTTAGTGCGAGAAACTCTTCGTCTACCAGAGATTGAAAGATTCCGAATCATTCTAGGGCAATTATAGAGTAATGAGTCATTATCTTGACTGGCACTTGCCCATACAAAACCCTCCCGAGCCATTTGTGCGGCTACCGCTTCTCCCTCAGATGGAGCTTGAATTACAGGAATACCAAGAGCTTGGAGCAGTTCCTTACTCTCATCAATCATAGGACCGGTGAGCCTGGAGCTTGCCTGTCCTGCTTTCCTAGCATCTTCAATTCGCCCATCCTCTTTTGCCTTCTTCCACTCTTCATAGGCGGCATCACGTATCACACGTCGACGCTGGACTTCTGGAGCTTTTAGTTTCGGCGCTTTACCATCATAGACATATACGGGATTGATACCATTCTCAAGGAGATTGATATTGCGGTAGAACATACCACTAAGATGACTGGTCACTCTTCCTTGTCTGTCCGTTAGTGGTGTACCATCAGGCTGGCGAATTGTTGCTAAGAAAGAATAAATTGTGTTGAAAGCATCAACAGCAATTTCCTTTCCAGTAAGATCACTTAGTGTAAGTGTTTCAGCTTCTATGATAGCAGCAAGCTTTGTACCCATCAAATCATCTCCAAGGATTCAATCTACTAATGGTATCTCCGCATTTTATCTTTTCAGATGGCAGGCTGCTTCGGCAGATTTATAACAAATTCCCAGTTCGGGCTAAAAATCGGTACTGTCTATACCGACTACAACCTTTCTGGTGATGATTGATAACGATGAAAGCAACTAGGTGTACGTCCTGTCACGCATCCGTTTCGCCACAAGAGGATAGCGTAAAATTGCAATGTCCTTCCTGTGGTGAGTTCACAATCTGGCGTTGCGAATCATGCAGACGCTTTTCCAATAGATACACCTGTCCCAACTGTGGATTTGAGGGACCATAGATCCAGAAACGGAGTTGATTCTTAATGGCAAGAGTTGTAATGACAATGAAGATTATGCCAGATGGCGTTGAAGTAGACTTGGATGAACTAGTCGAGCAAATAAAGAGTGTAATTCCAGAAGGAACCGACATTGGAGCAATAGAAAGGCAACCAGTAGCTTTTGGTCTGATAGCCATTAGGATGAATTTGATCAGAGATGAGTCACTGGGAGGCACAGATGACCTCGAAGAGGCAATTAGCGCCGTTGAGGGAGTCGCACAAGTCGAAGTAGAAATGGTTTCCAGAATGTAAGTAGCTCAATACTAGCATCACATCGCATCTTAGACTTGATTTGAAAAGAAAAAATACTGATTCATAATATTGTAGCTTCAAAATTTGTGTAGTGGATTATATTAGCAGATAAAGAAACATTGAATAGCGGATAAAAAAGGGTGTTTAGTGATTCAAGGCTCCCAAACCGTTTCTAAAATCATAGCAGTCTTGGAGGATGCTTATAGTCAATGGTCGAAATTGTACTCAAAGTCGCAGAAGCAGAACATAGAGACATTGGTAGGTTCATAGTACGTATTGATGCTATGTCAATGGAAAAGCTGGGGGTCAGGACTGGAGATATTATCCAGATTAAAGGCAAGCGAGTTACTGCTGCAATTGCATGGCCTGCGTATCAAGGAGATAAGGGACATGAAATCATCCGAATGGATGGTCGAATCAGGAGAAATGCCGGAGTAAGTCTCAGTGAAAAGGTAACAGTATCTAGGGCAAATGAAGAGCCAGCTAAGAGTGTTACACTTGCGCCTACTTCAGTGCCTATCCGACCAGAACCCAGGTTTGAAGAGTTTGTAAAAAGAAAACTACTCAACTGTCCTGTGACTTTACAGGATACAGTCTTCATTCCAATTCTCGGGAGAGCTATACCCTTCAAGGTAACTTCCATCAAACCTACAGGAACCGTTGTTGTACAACATTCTACAATTTTAGGCATTGCTGAGAAACCAACAGGAGATGTTATTGGTGCAACTGCAGTCACATACGAAGAGATAGGTGGCTGCTCTGATGCAATCCAAAGAATCAGAGAGATGGTAGAATTACCAATGAAACATCCTGAGTTATTCAAAAGACTAGGGATTGATCCTCCCCGGGGACTTATCCTTCATGGACCACCAGGAACAGGGAAAACACTACTAGCAAAAGCAGTAGCAAGTGAATCTGAGGCCAATTTTGTACACATCAACGGACCTGAGATTATGTCCAAGTTTTATGGTGAATCTGAACAGAAACTCAGGAAGATTTTCGAAGAAGCAGAAGAAAACGCACCAAGTATCATATTCATAGATGAACTAGATGCGATAGCACCAAAAAGAGAAGATGTACAAGGTGAGGTTGAGAGGAGAGTCGTGGCTCAACTACTCGCAACTATGGACGGACTCAAGTCACGCGGGCAGGTTATCGTTATTGGTGCAACAAATCGTGTTAACGCACTGGATCCAGCTCTGCGAAGACCAGGACGTTTTGATAGAGAACTTGAGATTGGAGTTCCAGATGAAACAGGACGCTTAGAGGTTCTGCATATCCATTCTCGAGGTATGCCACTTACAGCAGAAGGTGAGGGTAAAGTCGACCTCCAAGTATTTGCCAAGAAAACTCATGGATTTGTAGGTGCTGACCTCCAAGCATTATGTAGAGAGGCTGCAATGAAAGCATTGAGAAGATATCTTCCAAAAATCAACCTTGAAGATGATGAGATACCTCAAGATGTGTTAGACCAACTAGAGGTTCACAAGGGCGATTTTGTAGAAGCTCTGAGAGAGGTTTTCCCATCAGCTGTAAGAGAGGTCTTCATTGAGATTCCCAATGTACATTGGACTGACATTGGGGGATTAGATGATGTCATTCAAAAACTAGTAGAAGTTGTTGAGTGGCCACTAAAGAAACCTGAGGCTTTCAAACGTTTAGGAATCACTCCCCCGAAAGGCATTCTTATTTATGGACCTCCAGGTAGTGGAAAGACCCTACTTGCTAGAGCAGTTGCCACTGAAAGTGAGGCCAATTTCATTAGCGTTAAGGGTCCCGAACTCATTTCAAAATGGGTAGGAGAGAGTGAAAAGGCCATCAGAGAGATTTTCCGAAAAGCAAGAACAGCCGCACCATCAATAATATTCTTTGATGAAATTGATGCAATCGCACCATCACGGGGCGGTGGTTCTGGTGATTTCCATCATACAGAGAGAGTCATCAGTCAGCTTCTAACGGAGATGGATGGTTTAGAATCTATGAAAGACGTGGTCGTAATAGCAGCTACAAATCGTCCAGAACTGATTGATAAAGCGCTAATTCGAACAGGAAGATTCGATAGGTTCGTTAATGTTGATGCCCCAGATAAAAAGAGCAGAACAGCGATTTTCAAAATCTATACAGCAGATATGCCTCTGGCTGATGATGTAGATATTAAGAAATTAGTAGAAGCAACAGAGTACTATGTTGGTGGCGATATTGAAGCAATCTGTAGAGAAGCAGGAATGCGAGCTCTCAGGGAAGACATGGAGATTGAAACTGTTTCAGCCAAGCACTTTGATGAGGCTTTGAAAGATGTCCATGCCTCTACAACAAAAGAAATGCTCGAACGATTCAGAAAACTGGATCAGATACTTCGCAGAGCTACAGAAACGGATCCAGCAACTGCATCTATGTACGGTTAATAATAAATGGTGATATTGAATGGCACCTTGGAATGCAATTCCCATAACAAACTTGGTAGTTCAAATCGTTAAGAAACGTCGAGGAGTTATCCTAGATGACGAACTTATTCGAGCACTAAAGAAGGAACTTGGAACCGAACCCAGTGATGCTGAATTGAATACGGCATTATTACAGCTAGAGATTAATGGACTCGTACACGTCAGCCAAATCACTAAGACCAAGCGAAGGATTGAAGTGATAAGCGAAGGAACTGAGTTTCTAGCGGTAGATGAGGACTAATTCATTCACTGCAGGGAGTAGGTTCAATGACTGGTAAGCGAGTTCTTGCAGCGGGCAAATTCGATATACTTCATCTAGGACATCTTGCATATCTCGAACAGGCTAAATTACTTGCGGGAGATGATGGAGAGCTAATCGTAATTATTGCTCTTGATAAGACAATCGAGAGAGAGCGTAGTGCGCCCCCAGTCTTTCCCCAGGAACAGAGGAGAAAACTTGTAGAGGCGCTTGGATTCGTAAATCGTGCAATCGTTGGTCTTGATACAGAAGACCACACTGAGATTGTCATTCAAACTGAACCGGACATTATCGCTCTTGGATACGATCAGTATACCAATTTGGAACGCCTTGAGCAACGTATCTCAGAAAAGGGACTTCACACCAAGGTTGTACGATTAGAGAAGATCGTAGCTGAGGGTTTATTCTCTTCTACTCTCATTCGAAAACGAATTATAGATTTCTACAGAGAGAACGGTAGTCCAAGATAGCTTCTAGATGATGAGTTCTCCTCTTGCTTCTGCAGCGCGATTTAGTACAGACTTTCGTTCTCGTCTATCAAACTCCCATCTCCAGACTGCAAAGGCAACTGCAGCCAGAAATCCAAGAAGTATGATACCATAAATGGTAGCCCAATTGTACGGAAAGTGCTTCATGAATTCGGGTATTGGTCCTCCAATGAAGTATGGCCAATTAACGATTAATCCAAGGAGATACATCAACCCTACTACTGCTAACTGTTTCATATACGCATTTGCGTACTCATCTTTGTTAAAGAGCAACACAACAGGAAGGAACCAAAAGAGATACCATGGCATTACCCAACGGAATGTGAAGAGAGTTAGTGGGATCATGTAAAGGTACAGAGGTATTAGAGAGGTTATCTTTTGTCTAAATGAGTTCTCCATAAAATCGGACTTTGCAGGGAGAAATATTCGAAATGTAGCGAGCATAAAGAATCCATAGATAACTATAGGAATCAAGGCGGGGAACCAGATATAGGTAGCAGGTGGGCTATCTAAGACTGGAGTGCCTATTGCGAGACCTGGATACATTGGATTCACAACAAACGGGCTATAGCTTGCTTGATTCAACAGATGTGAAACTAAAGAATCGAAACTAGCGCCAAAAATGACTGGAACTACAGTTAAAATCATAGAAACTAGAAACCAAATTGAAGAAGCAGGGTCTATTATGAAAAATGCAGGAAATACTACAGCTGGATAAATCTTGGTCTGCACGGCCATACCAAGAGTAAACATAGCCTTTCCACGTTGGTTTTCTTTCCAAAGAACTAGCGACATCAAAAGCAGACAGTCTACAATAGGTTCGAGTTTTCCACCACCTGCGGACATGACCAGTCCATAAATGAAATATCCTCCAAAGATTAAACGTGCCCAGTTAATTTTGTAGAGTTTCTCACGAAGTAAAATGGCAAGTAATACAAGATTCAGATTGAAGACAAGTACTAGTAGAAAATTCAACCATAAAGGTTGTAATCCACCCGTACCTGGGAATATCCACGTAGCTATTGCAAAGAATATCAGCCCAAATATAGGATATTCGTACTTCACCCCTCCGAGGTAATCTGGAAGAGTGTGAAAACCATCATTGAAGCCCATATAGTCCAGTTCTGTTGCCAGTTGTGTGTCATTCATATCATAAACGATGAACCCATAAATCCAGAAAGCTTCACCATACATTTCGTTTCGATTTCGGTCCCTTTGAATAACAAGGGTGTCAGCGATTGGAATTGCAAGCAGAGATATGACTAGAGTAAGCACCAGGTACTTTCTGTGTTCATAGATGCTAAGACTAATCGCAGATAGCATTTCACTAACAACCTATGTCGAAGGCACGAGTCCTGTATATTAATTACATGTATGACATGTGTAATAATATCATCATACTACACGATGACATCTTTGTAAACTAGTAGCTGATTTTTGATGATGCATATACTATGCTAGATATGTAGGACATGGCCAATTATCACATTCAAGACAACCAGAGCACTTCTCTTCATCTACACTGATCTTTCCATCTTTAAGATGGAGTGCACCATATTCGCATTGAGGAACACAGGATCCACAAGCTTGACAGAGAAGAGCTCTTTTTGTTGCCCGTTCCAATTTCTCCGTTAATTTTTCTACAGAACGTTCATCGGGTCCGCGAACAACAACAGAACCTGAACTAAAGAGGGAGATATGATTCTCACCAGATGCTGTTCGAAGAACGCCAAGTTCCTCAGAAACCTTGGTCTTCCCAAATATTGGCATAATCTTTGAAACTCGATTGAGATCAAGTCCTGTTGTGAATGCACCTTCAAGACTGAAACCAGACTTTGTGCAGGGAGCAACGCCCTTAGTAACATTCAGCTCAATCTTCTCACTAGGACTTTGGCGGGTAGTTGATATGTTTAGACCTAGCTTATTGACGAGCTCCATCTGACCCTGTGGAAGAGTCTTCCAACGCCAAAATCCGAGTTCAAACCATTCATCGGGAAATCCATATTTCTCCGCCCACTCCCTCATTTTTTCTTCCCATTGCAGATGAAGTTCAGGATGAGTCTGACGAAGACTCTCCAATTCAGCTAGAGGAGATGCTGGGCATAGGTAACATCCCATTCTATGATATCCTCGATTGTAGAGTGGATTGTAATCTTCTTTCTCTTTGAATGTATACAACCAGACCTCTAGTGCATTCCAGTTCTGTATAGGATTAGCAGATATCTGTCCAGGAACCCAAGGATTCTCAGAAACTCGGGGTTCAATCGAGCGTTGAAAGGATTCCAGTTTTCTTTGACCCATGAACGAAACCGTTTCACTACCAATCATATCTGCAATTGATGTGGCTGCAGGACCTAGCTTGAGGACCTTACAACACCAGCGAAAGTCTCTAGCTGGAGGACCAAAGACATCTATGGACTCCCAGAATTGGCTTCCTGCTTTTGCTCCAATAATTTTGACTTTCCGTTTCTCTGCAAACGACTTGATGAATTGAATAGTTTCTGGTAGTTCAAGACCTGTATCCATGAAGAATATAGGAGGGCTCTTTCCAGTCGCTTTTTCAACTACAAGATAAGCAGCAAGGGAATCTTTGCCACCACTGAATCCGACTACAAAGGGTAGGTTTGCATCTCGTTCAATAACTCGGTTGACAAAAGAAGTTGCTTCTCTTTCAATATTATCAAGATCTTCATGATTCGCCTTGACTGCATCATCCCAACTAGCTGTCTTTTCATTCAGTACTGATTCAAGGGGTTCAGATACTTCTCGTATTTTTACTGCAAAGCCTTTGTCTTCTTGAGCCATTTCTTCTCCGCTCATTCTCGCAATACCAGAACCAATGACTACTCCCTCTGAATTGATGATCCAAACATCATCTTTTTCTTCAATTCCAGAGTCACAACCTTGTACACCTGGTAACATAAGGTTCGCCCCATCTTTCAGGTATTGAAGAACTCCATCATGAATTGATACCCATTTCTGTTTGCTAATCTTCCCAATCCTACGAGCTCCTTCATGAGCCAGAAGGAAAGTGTATCCACGTTTAGGGATATCAAAACGAAGGCGCCCTACTATGTATCCATCCACGATAATCTCATACATTGCATCTAGTGATGATACTTTGTTCAAGACAATTGTCTTTGTTTGAGGAAGTAAGGTTAATCCTACACCTTCTCCAAATTGATTATCTATTGCTTGAATTGCTCTTTGAAGATGTCCTTCCATTGCTGGAAAGGGATCACCTGGAGGAGAGAGATTCACCTTACGAGATTGTGAACCACAGACACTGCATTCGGTTTGATCTATTCTTGGAACATTGCAGGTATCACACCAGAAGAACCTAATCTTTGTTAGATATGGTGCATGTCCTCTTCGGAACTTCCTCCGTCTATGTTTTCCTCTGGCCAGCTGATACATCTCCTAATGTTCTACTTGAGGTTTCAAAATTCCTTATTTTCACCTTTCGATTGGGATGTTTAATTCCTTCAATAATTTCGAAGAAGGATTTCCTTCTTTATCCCATCCTCGTAGAGAGTAGTACTCGGGAAGCATCACATCAATCTGTGCAACTCTGTTTCGAGAAGCTCCTTCTGGAAGTGGTGTTGAAAATCGTGGTGGAAGAGCATCATCGCTCTTGGTGAATCCCTCACGTATATTGAACATTCTCTCAAGATTCCAGATTCGAGACCCAATTTTGAGTAGTTCTTTTCCATCTATTGATAGTCCTGTGCATGCTGCAACCATGTCTGCATAATCATCGACGGTCCACGCGAAATTCGTGAATCGACAGACAACCATAGAATCCATTGCTGCAGACAGATTCTGATAGAGGATCACCAAGTCCGCTTTACCATCAGTACTATCTCTATCAACAAGTACTGGTGAACCCATTACTTCGGGACCTATCAAGTAGGATCGAAGGTGACATCCACCTCTATTGGATGTAGCATAACCGAGAGCGTGCCCTTGAACACCGCGAGGATCGTAGGCGGGAATCTCTAGACCCTTGACCTGCATGGCGAGTTCCGGAGCACCATATTGTTTAGCAATAATTTTGGAGCCCTTGCCCAACTCAGCTCCAAGACCACGAGCGTGAGCGATATCCTCAATCATCTCAAGGATTCCTGTAGTATCACCAAACTTGAGTGAGTGTTCTAATTTGCCTCGTTGAACTAGCTCCATGACACAACCTATTGTGCTACCCACAGAGATTGTATCTATACCAAGAAGATTGCACTTGTCATTTGCAATAGCAATCCATTCTAGGTCATTTATACCACACTGAGGACCAAGTGACCAAATTGATTCGAATTCTGGACCACCCACATCTTTACCTCTAGCACGACTCATACGTCCACAACCAATGGGACACCCATAACAATTGTAATTCTTCCGGGATAAGCGCTCTAGAAGCTTTTCTCCTGAAACACCATCTGCATCATTGAATGTACCTTCTTGGAAATTGTGCGTTGGAAGCATGCCAAGCTCGTTAACTACATTGACAAGAACCGGTGTTCCATAGACTGGTAACGCTTTGCTTGTTATTCCGTTCTTCTTGATGAGAAGACGAGCTCTCTTAACAGCTGTACTAAGCTTCTCTGGATCTACTACACCAATCTTCTTTGTTCCTCTAGCAACTATGGCTTTCAATTTCTTTGAACCCATTACTGCTCCTACACCACCACGCCCTGCAGCTCTGTGTTTATCGGTCATAATAGCAGCGAGATTAATCATATTCTCACCTGCAGGACCAATACAGGCGACCTGTGCCTTTTCATCAGTAGCCTTGATCAGTTCGTCTGTTGTGACATCTGTATCCTTCCCCCAAACTTTGGAAGCATCACGTATTTCCACCTGATCATCATTGATCCATAGGTAGACAGGAGAAGTGGATGCTCCAGTGATAATGACTGCAGCAATTCCAGCACGACGTAGTTGAGCACCAAAATACCCCCCTGCATGAGAATCAAACACACCACCAGTTGCAGGGGATTTTGTGATTACAACAAAACGTCCTGCAGTGGGCACAGATGTTGCAGTTGATGGACCTACAGCAAAAATCAGCCAGTTATCAGGTGATAGTGGGTCGATGCCTGGAGCAAGATTGTCATAGAGTAACTTCACACCAAGACCACGACCTCCAAGGTAATCTTTGTAAAGATCTTCAGGAATTGGTTTTCGGGTTACTGTCCTGTCGCTCAATGAAACATATAGTAAGTCAGCATCAGAATATAATTGAGAAGTGTTAGACATTCATTATTCCTCCTAATCCGTGAAAACGTTGTGCTCCTTATCTGGACAGGTCAAGCACCGTTGTTTGTACCAAAGATACACTTCCTTGGGTTGTTTTGCAATGTTTGCCATACGACTTGGACATGTCCAACATGGTTTGTCAGGTTGCATCCAAGAATCACTATATTGAGCCCAGCGATAGTCCTCAATTATTCCAATTCCCGAACTAGTTCCAATTCTATTGGCTCCAGCATCAATAATTCGGAGCGCTTCCTTGAATGTACGAATTCCTCCAGCAGCCTTTACACCCATTGACTTTCCTACAGTTTCACGCATAATTCTAACATCATGAGGTGTGGCCCCCATTGGACCAAATCCTGTCGAGGTCTTGACAAAATCAGCCCCTGCGTCCTTACAGATAAGACAGGCTTTCACCATCTGATCATCTGTCAAGAGGCCTGTTTCTAGAATGACCTTCACATGTGCATCGCCCGAGGCTGCAACTACTGCTTCCACATCCCTTTTCACGAGATCAAAGTTTTCGTCACGGAGTGCTCCAACATTCATTACCATGTCTACCTCATGAGCACCTAATGCTACAACCTCACGAGTTTCCATTGCTTTCACTTGTGGCAGGGTTGCCCCAAGAGGGAATCCGACAACACAGCATACCTTAACTGAACTATCTTTGAGTAGCTCAACAGCATATTCTACATGAACTGCATTGATACAGACTGCTGCAAAATTGTAAGTCATTGCCTCTTCACAGAGTTGTTTGACTTTGTTTCTCGTTGTTTCAGGTTTGAGTACAGTGTGATCAATAGTCTGTGCTAGTTCTTCCATCGTGATGACCATAGACGTACCTCCAGATGAGGAGAAACGTCAATTAACAGAATAAACCCTTCGAAACAGCTCACAGTCGTTTCTAGCTGGCACCAAGATAGGATTTGATATCATCAAGGACCTCTTTCTGAAGTCTAATGACATCATGAACTTCAATCTCTTCGGCATCTTTCACTACCGAATTAAGCTGCACAACGGTACCTACAGCATCAACCTTTGAGAAATCAACTGGAAATTCGACTTCAGCGCCTTTCACGATGAGTTCTGAGCGAGTTGGATGAAGTGCGATTCTTATACTTCTGACAATACCAATCCTTCGCGCTCTGTTGTCAAGAACTTCTTTTCCAATCAGTCTACCAGGCATACTTAGCTCGTAAAGTTCAGCTTCGATACTTGCCTTTGGTTCCTTATTAGTTGCAGTCATCTCATGTAGGCTCCTTGTACTGTATGATGTATTTGTAGGAGGCTTTTTACAGTGAGTATTATAGTCTAAGCATCCCATGTAGTCCCGGGTTCTCTGTCACTTATCTCGGTCTAAAACAATATCTCCATTCTTGATTACCATTCTGATCGTATTACTATCCTGAAGAAGTTTAATGTCCTCCAAAGGATTCCCGTCTATTACCAATATATCTGCGAGTTTACCAGATTCAACTGTTCCAATCTGGTCTTCTAGTCCCAACGCTTCTGCACATATCTTAGTTGCAGCCATTAGAGCTTCCATAGGGCTAAGTCCACATCGAGTCAAATATTCTAGTTCAACTGCATTATTACCCATTAGGTATCCTCCGAATAATGGTGCCCCGGTTATGTCACTACCAGCAGCAATCTTAACTCCAGAAGCATGTGCAATCCTAACAGCATTATAGGTATCATCATTCATTCGTTCTAAATTACCAGGCGCGTATGCAACTCGCCACTTAGGGTCTGTTTCTGTAGCTCGATCTTTTTCTTTGAGGATAGTTGCTGCAAGTGTAGGTACCAGAATTACATTGTTCTTTACCATTATCTTGCATACTTCTTCATCTAACTCACGTCCGTGTTCAATCGTGTCTACGCCAGCCTCCACTGCAATACTAATTCCTTCTTTTCCTAGTGCATGAGATGCAATACGTACTCCCGTCCTATGAGCTTCTTCAACCATAACTTCTATTTCATCTATGGAGTAGTCGGCAGATGCGTATGGAAAGTGTTTACTCTCTCCCCATACACCAGTACAGATTTTGATGAAATCTGCACCACCTCTGAGTTGTTCACGGACTGCGAGACGACAATCATCAATCCCGTCAGCCAATCTAGTTACTCCTACTTCTTTAATCCATTTTATCGGAACTGAATGACGCTCATGGCCTCCAGTACGTGTGATCATTTGGCGAGCTGCCATTATTCTCGGTCCTAATGCTGTTCCTTCTTCAATAGCACGTTTAAGTGCAACAGCAATTGTAGATCCACAACATCTTACGGTGGTATATCCTGAGTAAAGCAATGTTTTTGCATCTGCTGCAATTCGCAGTGCCCTAAGAGCTGGATCGGTTTCAAGAATCCATTCCATCATATCTGGTGTTCTTGTTCCAGTTAAATGGAGATGTGCATCAATTAATCCAGGTATGATAGTGTGGCCATCCACTGCAATGATGTTTGCATCTGATGGAACTTCAACATCTCCTTCTTCTCCAATATTTACGATCTTTGAACCCTTGATTACAACTACAGCATTTTCTAGCGGGGCCTTACCCGTTCCATCAATTAAGACTCCACCCTTCAATACTTTGTATACATCAGTCAAATTTTGTTGCTCCTGAGTCACTTAGAATGGTAAAGAGTTATTTATCTCATAGGGTGATTGGAACAAAAGAAAGCATTTGATTACATAGCACCAAGATTGATTGTATACGCGTTGTATATTTTTTCGTATTCTTCATGTAGGAGGTTTTTTACAGTGGGTACTATCAAATATGTGCAAGAAACCTAACATTGTGAGGTGCAGTTGTGCCAGTTCCCGAGAAGTATGTAGAGATGCCACTGATAAAGAAGAATTCAGTGGACTACAGGACTTATCAGGTGAATCTAGCGGATACCGCAGCGCATCAAAGTACTATGATCGTATTGAGCACAGGACTTGGTAAGACTGTAATTGCGGCATTAGTTGCTGCAAAACGATTGTCAGAGATCCCAAATTCCAAAGTTCTATTTTTAGCTCCATCTCGTCCCTTGGTTGATCAGCAGGCACGATTCTTGAAACGTGTTCTAGATTTGGAGGATGGTCTTGTCGTATGTCTTACAGGACATGACTCGCCAGATAGCAGAAGGACATTGTGGCATGATGCTCGTGTCATTATTATGACTCCACAGGCACTCCAAAATGATCTGATTCAAAGTAGTTATGATCTATCGGAGGTTTCATTGATTGTATTTGATGAGGCTCATAGAGGTGTTGGTAATTATGCATACACCTTCGTTGCAGAGCTCTATGAACGTGATGGAAAAAATGTACGGTCCTTGGGACTAACAGCCTCACCAGGACATCAAGCAGAACACATCAAGACAGTTTGTGAAAATCTCAGACTTCCGCATGTTGAGGTCAGAAGTGAAACAAGTAAAGATGTGAAAGAGTATATTGTATCTGTAGACTCAGAAGTGCACTATATCAGATTACCACCTGAAATTGAAGTGCTAAGAGATATATTGTACTCAATCATGAATGACTACAGGGAACCAGTCGTAGAACACGGATTCAAACTCCCCGAAGGTAGACGACTCACTCGAAACGAGATACTTCGCACACAAAGGGCTGTGAGAAAAGAGATAGGTACCTACACCAAGCCACCAAGAAATCTATTCTTAGTTATCAGAAATCTTACTGCACTGATGCGCACTGTCCATCTTCTAGAATTCGTTGGAACACAAGGACTAATGCCAACTCAAAGGTATATCCAAGGAATTCGTGAAGAGATACGAAATAAGAAGACCTCAAAGGGTGTGCAAGACCTTGTTGCGAAATCTGAATTTCAGCAGTTCGAATCATTACTTAATGCATTGATAGCAAAGGGGCACAGACATCCAAAAGCAGACTCACTTCTTGAGATTGTAAGTGACCAATTATCTGTAAACTTAGATTCACGTATTTTGATTTTCACAAGATTTCGTGACACTGCTGTTGAGGTCACTGAAACTCTAGATCAACTTGAAGACGCACGAGTCAGTAGATTTGTTGGCCAAAGCTCACGGGGATCTGATAAGGGCTTTAGTCAGAAAAAACAAGTCGAAGTTCTAGAAGGATTCAGAAATAACGAGTTCAACATCCTAGTAGCTACGCAAGTTGGAGAAGAAGGATTAGATATTCCTGAGTGTAATTTAGTCATATTCTATGACTGTGTTCCTTCAGTCGTCCCCTATATTCAACGAAAGGGACGAACAGGTCGTCGTGCACCTGGAAGAGTAGTAATTTTTGTTGCAAAAGGAACTCACGATGAGTTCTACCATTGGTCGGTGATGTCAAAATTGAAGAAGATGCCAAAAGCTCTCGAAGAGGTAGAAGATGATGAAAAGGAGAAACAGACAAGCCTCGAGGAATTTGCTAGCGATGAGCCTCAAGAGACCTCCGAACCTCTAACGAGAATTGCACCACAAAAAGAGCCAGACAAAATCAAGCTCATTGTCGATTCACGGGAACTACCAACTGCAGTTGCTCGGGAGTTAGCTCGCTTAGACGTACAAATATCAGGAGAGAGCCTAAAGATTGGAGATTACATTGCCTCAGAAGACGTAGCTATAGAACGAAAAGAGTCAATGGACTTCATACAATCTCTAATCGATGGACGCCTCTTTGTTCAACTTAGCGCCCTCCGATCTGCCTATCGTAGACCAGTCTTGATTATCGAGGGTGAACAGATTATTGGGTTGCGAGCTGTGAATCCAGCTTCGATTTACGGTGCACTAGCATCAATAGCAATCAGAATACAGGTTCCAATTATCTGGACAAGAAATGCAGAAGAAACAGCCAACGTGTTGTATCGTATTGCGCATCTTGAACAGGTGACCTCAAACAAACCACTTCGTACTCGTTCAGGCGAGAGTAAAGGAACCGATGCAGAAGCTCTAGAATATATTCTCTCAGGATTTCCAGGAGTCGACACAGTTACTTCACGAGCATTACTCACAGAATTTGGTACTCTTGAGAAAGTCTTCTCTTCTGAGAAAATAGATCTGCAGCGTGTGAAGGGTGTAGGTCCTAAAATAGCTGGAAGAATAAAGCGCCTTCTTCAGAACAAATACCCAGCTTACAAAGAAGAATCAGAGTGATTGTAATCAGTATACCTTGGGATTCTTTCCCTCGCCCCTTCGGTAGGCGTCTCTGAGAGCATCAGTAAGATCACGGCTGATCTCCCAGTAATCATTGTAGTCCTTTTCGCTAAGGCGAACTAAACCAAGCATGTTACGAAATATTACGTATAGTTTGGGGTCAATCTCACAAACATCGCGAAGACTTTCTTTAGCAAACTCAAGACCTTTCAAGTACAACTTGTCCCGTTTTGTGAAGTTTTCTGCAATCTCTTTGACTTCTTTTTCATCTGTGAAAGAAAGACCAAGTTGGCGCATTGTAGAAACAATGTCAAGAGTTTTGTCAAGGTCATATCCGTTCCGTTCGGGTAGACCATCCATGTCACCAGTGGTTATGAAGACATTTTCAGCAGTGGCACGCCATAGCTTCTTCATGATGTGACTATCGCCATTATCACCAGTTGGCTCGTATCCATCTTGGGTGACTAAACCACATTTCTCAAGCTCTTTGATATGGTATCGTACTGTCTGAGGTTTGACTTCTTTCTTTGGATCCTTCCCGGATAGGAATTCCACCAGTTCAGAAGTAGACATGCGTCGAGCTCTCAATGCATGAAGAATCTGTCTTCGATTCTCATCATTGAGTGCCTTGTAGGCATCTATAGCTTGCGCACCTGTAAGAATCCTGAGAGTATCCAACGGATTTGAACCCTGCATAGATTACACCACATTTCTCAAGTCTTAAGAAACTAAAATATTGTGACTCCACGACAGCTAATAGCCCATAAGGCTACTAGTGTCGATTCATCAAATTACGTTCCAAGTACCAACAATTATGCTGGTACGTAGATCCATTGTCGCATGTCCTGTAGACAGGGTACACGCTTAATCAAACTCTTCTTCAGGAGTTTTCTTAGTGCATAACGGACTGTTCTTGGTGCAAAAGATACTTTGTCAAGCAGCTGTTTTGGAGTTACTCCATCTTGACCGCTGCTTCTAAGAATGTCTAGGACAATCATCTGGCTCTTTGTAAGCTTCATGCTCTTGAGCTCTTCCTGAAGTTCGATGTCGCTCATCATTTTATTTTTACCTTCCCTTTAAGTTGGGTTTTTCTTGACCAGGCACTTCTTTACAGAAATTGCCTAAATCAAACAACTATTTGTGTTACAAAGTTGCTTATTAATCTATCGCAGTTTGTCGACATGGTATCGCAGTCACCGACTGCGGTAATTGACTGTGTTATAATCAAATTTTAGAGGCAGATTTGTCAATTGTGTGTACATTCTTTGTATCTACAAAGGCTTTACTAACCTAAATCTTACATTTTGGTGAGTGAACCTCAACTGTAAGAAATTTCTATGTTCCACCCCTCTCCTGCCAGTGTCACCACTTCTTCGTAATTCTAATGAATTACAAAAATCAGCAAGAGCTTTGTCGACCTTCATCGGGATGGGAGCCCTCCTGAAGACCTGGCTTCCTTCTCCTGTCCTGATGTTGGTACATCCCTTCCAACCACAGAGAGAGTTTCCACAGTTCTTACCACGGCGGGGTCATTATCACTCCTACCAGTTCCATCACTGAAACTAACAAGGTCCGACTGGACAAAGTGAACAGCCGCGGACTCCCCAGAATCTGATGTTGATTCTTTCTTGGAGAGTAAGGACTTCCCTTTTGACAATCTCTTCGAGATTCTCCGTTGGGCTTTCGGACGCGCACGTCGGTTAGTTGTTCCTCGAACAACTGCCCTAGTCCACAAACCTAGTCCTCTCACAGAGTGCAGTGACTTTGTGAGCGTAAGCATGCGTGCAGCAATATTGGCACTACCATTTAGATCGGCATTGATACTGTAACCACAGGAGGGACAATGGAAATAGTTCTGCTTGGGTCTCTTCCCCTTGCTTCCGCACTTCCAACACATGATGGAGGTCCATCCTTCAGGAACAGCCCGAAATCGAGGGTCTTTTCCACTGACCTTCCAACCTTGCTGAACAAGTCCATGTTTAAGACTGTTGGTTATTCGAGCAAAGGCCCATGAGTGTATCATTCCTCTGAACCTTCGTCCACGGTAGTTTCCTTTCCTTGCACGCATTCGTATATTTTTCAGGCGACCAATGGCTACATAGAGTGTGAATTTCTTGGATAGTTCGGAGATATAATCAAGAAGCTGATGCACAAGGACTCTGTCGTACTCCCTAGCGACATTCTCTCGCTTGGAACGCATTTGACGGAGTCGTTCGGTAACTCTATCATATGATAGTCCTTGGTTTCTCCGGGTGTGCATCTCTCTTTGTAAATCTGCAACAAGTCTATCGAATTTCTTGATGACATCGACTTTCTCCCTCTGGACAAAGTATCGGGTTCCTCTTGTCTTCTCAGGGGTGAGAATGGTAGCACAGGCTGCCTTCTCAATTCCTAGGTCAACTCCAAGTATGGCAACAGGAAGATTTTCCTCTGGAGAATCATCAATATGAATTCTAACAGCAATGGTCACCCACCATTTCCTCTTCCTGTCAGTGAAGATCTGCACCGCTTTCACTTCACCCCTTCTGATTTGATTCAGATGATATGGGGATATCTTGAGAGGAATACTCAATCGATCATGACGGGTTCTCTTCTCCTGCACTGAGTCAAGGGAATCCCTGATATCCAACCACCATCGAGAAACAGAGGTCCTCTTCTCAATCAACTTGAATCTTCGAGAGAATACCCATCTAGGTATCCTCCTAGAACTATTGATTGATGTGGGACGGGAGGGGCTCCTTCCTTTCTTCACTCTGAGAGCTAGATAACTTTCATAGAGTGCGACAGCAGTCTGTCTGCACTCCTGAAGTTCATTAGTAGAGATTCTTGGAAATCGGTCTTTGATATCATGAAGGACAGTAGCTCTCTGACCGTAACCGGCTTTGACCTTAATTGCGGTCAAAGTGAGTTTGTCTAGTTTTCCATCATGAATTTTATTTTTCTTTCGACCTGTTAGTAACTCGTCTTCATATTGTTCAATTATACCAAGAAATGCACGAATCACTCTAGTGTCTCGTCCAACAGTCTGTCTAAGCCGCTGCCTAGTCCTCTCAGTCATTGATTCCCAATTTATTGGGACCTTAACCGAGATTGTTACACCCTTGGTCCAAGCCATCGCATTTTCGCCTTCAGTATTTAAATTTCTGACCCATTTCTTATGGTCAGTTGAGTCCACTCCCATCATTGTTCCCAGGATAGGATATGTACTCGTACAATTACTCCATATGAATGTATTTAAATTTATGATGACGATAGCCCTTAATTTTATTATTAAGGCAATTATAACATAGATATCATAGAATAAAGCGATAATAGATATTCTGTTTAGGGAGCGTTATTTATAAGTATATATTGCATAATTTTGTTGTGCTGACTCGAAAATGGAAGAAAAATCATCCAAATGATATCCTATCCAGTGCGATCTATATGGGACTGGTGTCTCTTGTTAGATTGGCAAGCAAAAGAACGAGTGAAAAGACACGAAAACACTACATCAGTATCAAGAACATGTGGCAAAAATGGCGAGCACAGATTGAGAAAGAGATTATCGATTTTCACCCAGTCGAACCAAATATACGAAATCAATTTTTAGGAATTGTTTGGGCCAGCACAAGACGTTTTGGCAATAGAGAATTCAAGAGAGTCTATAATTGGTTGGAAGGTACAGTAGGACCCCTCAATGCATTACTGAACTATGCTGGAGCTCGGCTTAGAGACCTTGCAATGACTCGATATCCATTCCCAGAACCAGAGTCTTTCCAAATTAGAAAGTATGCGGATGGTACCAAGAAGATCCTCTCCAAGGAAGAAGTTGATCTTTTAGGTCCGGATGATGCAGTGAAGACGTACTGGAGGGGAGGATATCGCAGAAGAGGAAAGAGTCCTCTTATTCTTCTTGCCCATCCTACCCTTCCTGAGTTAGACTTTGTTGACATGATACGTGCACACATGGTTGAACTCTGTCGTCAATGTTTCATACACAATGTCCCAAGAACTGACGCGCACAAATACATCAAGCTCCTGATCCACAGGCTTAAACCATTTCTTGATTGGGTATATACTGATGGTGAACAGGGTCGACCCTACTTCAATCGATACTCGGACCATGAACTGAGAGAGATTGTCCAAGAGATTCGTTCGTTATACGGAAAAAGAACTGGGAGAGAAAAGTCTGTCACCACGGAGCTTGATGATCCTGACAAGCTAATCCTCACTACTAATTCATTCAGAGACAAAGTAGAAACTCAGCGTGATAATTCAAAGGACAAGGAAGAAGCTGCTGTCTATTCACAGATCCTGAACTATATCGATGAAGGTGATATCGAACAGAGAGATATTGAAAAGGTCATAGAGCAGGTTCTCACCCTCAGCTCAAGAGAGGGAAGTGAGTGGCACAGGATACTACTCTCAGATCTGCACCACCCCAAGTCGCTGAAGCAGGTTGTTTTTGCTGGGGACATCATGCTTGATGAGCCCACATCGATACTGATAGTAGGAGAACTTCCAGTGTCAAGAAGAAAAGGGCAGATTGACCTTGTCATCTTCGTACGACGAGAAGTGGCGGGTCGAATTATATGGACACCGGTTCTAATCCTTGAAGTCAAGACCAAGATGTCTTTCGATTATAATCTCTATGGATTGCGTACGAAGAATAAGAGTATGGAAGACTATGCTCCAACCCTCTATGCTTGGAAACGTGCAAAGAGTGATAATGAGTGGATTGAGATATTTTCCTCAAATCCACATCCAAGAACCCTAGACCAGCTGAACGCGTATGAATCAGAACTTCTAAGTGAGTATCAGCAAGTTGCAGCTTTCGACCCCACCCCTCCGAAGTCGCTCTGGAAAGGAGTGGTGGTCCTTGACACGGACCAGAACCCTCTAGAGGTCTTTGATGCGTTCAATGACCTATTGAATGACCTCGTCAATAAGATTACCTCGGACCTTCTTGATATTTCGAAGACCATCGCATACAGAATAGATGCTAAAGCTTCAATGAAGGCACCACGAATAGCCGCTATCCTTACTCCCGGGGAAGGTCCAGTTGAACTCATTAGGGAAACATGTGTGCCAGAATCACTCCCTGTTGAGGACCCTTTCAGTGAACGAATATCCGACGATAGATATCTGACTCTATACATACCAGTTTCATCTCCCACATCATCAGGGAACGCAGCGGCGTGGATATCAAGGAACTGGCATCTTCTCAGTCACATCCAAGAATGTGCAATCTCAGCAAAGGATACTGAGATTCATTGGATTGATCTTATGGGGGATTATCCAAGTGAACAACTGACAAAGAAACGGTTTGGTCTTGATTCATTTCTGAGAGACGGATGGATCAATAAGAAACAACATAGTAAACTAGACGCGCTATTGGACAGTATCAGATTCATCGACCTTAGTACTAACATTGACCAAGTCCTTCTCGGAAAGGACCTTGGGTTTGAGAACTTGATTGATAATCTTACCCTCTCACTTCACGAGGAGTCAGTAG
>JAUWOU010000191.1 GCA_030612005.1 Candidatus Thorarchaeota archaeon
GGAACTCGAGTTCAGAATCAATCATAGTGTCAGTTGAAGGACTGGCCCTTGGTTCATACAACTATACTATTGTTGTCGCAGACACCACAGGAAACACTGCAACAGATGAGGTGTGGGTGACTGTTTCAGACAGTGTTGATCCAACAATAAACGACCATGCTGCAATAGACTATGATGAAGGTGCTACTGGCTACTCAATCGTATGGTCCCCCAGTGACCTGCATCCAAGTAGCTACGAGGTCTATATGGATCTTGTGCTCCTCAGATCAGGTGCGTGGAACTCTAGCTCTGAAACTATTACGGTTTCAGTT
This sequence comes from Candidatus Thorarchaeota archaeon, assembly GCA_030612005.1. GTDB lineage: Archaea > Asgardarchaeota > Thorarchaeia > Thorarchaeales > Thorarchaeaceae > SMTZ1-45. The sequence continues at coordinate 312 of JAUWOU010000191.1, forward strand.
GATGGACTATCACTAGGGGCCTACAACTATACTATTGTTGTCGCAGACATCTCAGGAAACATCGCAACAGATGAGGTGTGGGTGTACGTTCACGATGGTACTATCCCCACCATTGACCATCCAGCTGATTTCGATTACGATGAGAGTGAGACTGGAAATACAATCACTTGGACTCCCGATGATTTGCATCCGAAGAACTTCACCATCTACAAGGATGGCGTTGTGGAAGATAGTGGGTCTTGGGATGGCTCAGCGGTCACGATTGACGTTGATGGTCTTTCATCAGGCGACTACAACTATACGATTGTGGTGTTCGATCTTGGCGATAATAGTGTGATAGACACTGTGATTGTGACTGTGAACGAAGTCACAACCACCACTACTACAACTACCACTACAACTACGACTACAACTACAACTGACGACGTAGTGATACCTCCTGAAACAATGCTACTTATTATTGCTGGACTAGGAGGAGTGATTATCATTATTATCATAGTAATTATCCTACGCAGGAGAGGAGGTTAGTCTAGGAGAGCTGTTTGACTCAATAGATAAGAATCTGGAAATACTGAGAAACCCAACTCACTGAATATATGGATGACACTTGAATCCATATATTCTTCTAATATATCGAGGGAAGAGTAGTACCATTTACACGTTGGTTGCAGGTTGAGAGATTGGTCCAAGATTACTTCTATTTTCATCTTCCCGGTACAACAAAAGAAGGAATAAATTGATGAAATTGAGGCGAAGTAGGAGATTTCGAAGAGCAAGATGGAGTATGTTTCTTGTTGTTTTGGGAGCATTACTCCTATTTTCATCCATGACAATTCCACCCGTAGCGGCTGCTTCTAGTAGTTTCCAAGAGGATTTTACTACAGGTACATACCGAGATGGTGCAGTTTCAAATGTGACAGGATGGGGAACAGGGGAAATTAGCATTTTCAGAGAACCTCTAACACTAGCAGGCGGTTTGTGGTTTCCGACTCTTGTAATGGGAGTATGTATCGAGGGCGATATCGCGTATTTAGCAGCTTATGATGGGGGTCTACAGGTTGTGAATGTTTCTGACCCAACAAATCCATTCAAGATCGGTGAGTACAATACACCGGGTATTGCTTACGAAGTTAGCGTTGAAGGTGACCTTGCTTTTGTTGCAGATGGCCAGGCAGGATTGCAGATACTAAACATCACCAATCCAGCAGCCCCGACTTATGTCGGTTCATGTGACACACCTCAAACCGCTCAAGAGGTTTATGTTGAAGGAGATTATGCTTATGTTGCTGATGGAAATTCGCTACAGGTTATTGATATTAGTAACCCATTAACACCATTCATCGCTGGTGTTTCAGACAGTTATGGGGGAGATGCAGTCTTTGTATCCGGGGACTATTGCTATACTGCAGATGGAAGCGCGGGACTTGTTGTTTTCGACATTACTGATCCAACCCATCCAATGTTTGTGAGTCGTCGTCGTACTAGTTTTGCCTACGATGTACACATTTCGGGAAATTTTGCCTATGTCGCTAATACTTGGGATGGGCTTTGTGTTGTCAACATAACGGACCCCCATATTCCAACTATCGTAAGCTCTATCGACACCCAGAATGCCAAAGGAGTATATGTAGTCGGAGATTTTGCATACATTGCTGATCAAGATTACGGGTTACAAGTGGTCGATATCAGTAATCCTACATCACCTGAGCTTATTGGTCGATTCAATACAGGTGCTTATACCCAAGATGTTTGGGTATCAGGAGAATTCGCTTATCTTGCCGATGAAGGAGGAGGTTTAGAAATAGTCAAGATAGCAAAGATCAAATCCCTTTCTCTTGAAGGTAATTATCCAACATCTGATAGGGGCTGGGGTCTTTGTGTAGAAGGCGACTATGCTTTTGTCACGGATGTTGAATTTGGTCTTCTAGTATTGAATATCACCAATCCCACAAATCCCACACTTGCAGGTTCTTATTCCACACCGGATCTCGCAGTTGATGTTGCTGTTGCAGGCAACTATGCGTATATTACATGCTATGAAGCGGGATTAGTAGTTGTCAACATTACAGATCCATCGCAACCAACTTGGGTGAGTACTTGCAACACTCCAGGATATTCGTATGAAGTGTTTATTGAAGGCAACTATGCGTATGTTGCAGATGAAACTACTGGCCTTCAAGTAATTGATATATCAAACCCTGCGAGTCCGATAATTGTGGATGCATATGACACCCCCGATTATGCAGAAGGTGTATTTGTGGAAGGTGACTATGCCTATATAGCAGATTATTATTCTATTCAAATAATTGATATTTCAAACCCTACAAGTGTATCGTTTGTTGGGAGTTTTGCAACTTCGAGCTGTGATGGTGTCACAATTGTAGGAGACTATGCATATGCCGCCAATGGTAATTATGGTATACTAATACTTGATATTACTGATCCGAGGAATCCAACCTTGGCTGCTTCACAGCCTACATCATACTATGCGCACAAAGTCACTGTCGAAGGAAACTTTCTCTACATTTCTGATGAATCAGCAGGATTGCTAAGAATGAATATAACGAATCCAAGGAATCCGATTCTATTTGATTCTATAGCGACTAATAATTTTGCTATGAAAACGGTTGTAGTGGGTGATTATGCCTATATTGCTGATTATTGGGCAGGATTTACTGTTGTAGAAATACAGCAAAATCTTCGACGGTTATTTGATGGTCCTGGTTGTGCCAAATCAACAATGATTTTCGACTCAACCTCAGAGACTGTCATTAGTGCAACACTGACTCCAATTCATACAATTCCTGAAAACACCAGTATCACATACTCATTATCTGCTGATAATGGTGCGAATTGGGAAGATGTGACTCCTGGGGTGGAACACATATTCATTCATCCCGGGAAACAACTAATGTGGAGAGCATTTCTCAAAACCAATGACACACTGTTGGCTCCCATTATCTCCAATCTGACAATTAGTTACAACACAATCATGGATGCACCAGTATTACTCACACCAAGCAACACGACGTTAACTGGAAACAATCAACCGACATTCGAATGGCAAGCAGTTTCAGGAGCAACAGACTATTTACTGCAGATTGATATTGCCCGCACTTTCAATACACCTTGGCTAATCAATGTCACACTAGGAGATGTCACATATTTGCCAAGTTCTCCATTATCAGATGGTGTATGGTACTGGCAAGTTGCAGCAATAGACAATGATGGAGTTCTAGGTCTATTTTCGCCCAGCTGGATTCTTGAAATAGACACATCTGCACCAGTTTGGGATGAAATACCAGAGAACAATGATTTAGAGTTTGGAACAGATTTCCGATATGACCTCAATGCTACTGACTCAGCTAGTATCAGTAAATGGTGGATAAATGATAATATCCACTTCGCAATAGACATTGATGGTCTAATTACCAATATTGTGCAGTTACCTGTCGCGGACTATGGACTACAGGTTTGGGTCAACGACACTTTGGGCAATATCCTGACAGACGAGTTCATTTTGACTGTTCACGATACAGCATCACCAACTTGGGACCAGATTCCTACAGATCAAATCTTAGAGTGTAGCGAATATTTCATCTATAATCTTAATGCAACAGATTTGTCCGGGATGGGAATTTGGTGGATTAATGACACTGTTCATTTTGCTGTCGACGGGAATGGGGTCATTACTTTAGTTGGTGTTGTGCCATGTGGACAATACAGTGTGGAAGTTCGTGCATATGACATCTACAACAATCCTTGCTATGGATACTTCACTGTGACAGTAGAGGATACATTAGGACCCACATGGATTGCTCCACCCTCTAACCAACTACTGGAGTTTGGAGAATCACTTGATTACCAGTTACAGGTCACAGACCCATCAGGTATTCATTATTGTGAATGTAATGACACTGTATATTTTGCTATTGACTCAACAGGGCGATTGACAAACATAACGCCACTAGCAGTTGGAACTTATGGAATTTCTGTAAAAATATACGACCCCTATGATAACGAGCTAACAGATACGTTCTCAGTGATCGTGCAAGAAGTTACGACGACCACAACCACTACAACAACAACGACTGACACAGAATTTCCACCCGATTTGATGAATCTGATAATCATAGGTGGTCTTGGTGGGATTGTGATAATCATAGTGATCATCATAATCATGCGCAAGAAATGAAGTCCAAAAAGAACACGGAATGAATATCACATTTGAAGCGCGGTTAGACTGCGAGTTTAACCGTGCACTTATTTTTTGGATATCATTTTGAATAAGTCTACAACATCATAATATCTGAAGAAAATCCCCTTTTATCATCAGATACTTTAAAGACAGTCTGGAACAGTATCATAGACTCCAACAAAAGGAGTTCTTCAAATGAGTGAAAAATTATTGGTCATTATAGCTTCAGCAGACCGAGAGAAAGTACTTACGGCATTGATGTATGCAAAAAACACCATCAAGTACGGTTGGCTAGAAGATGTTCGAGTAATTTTCTTTGGTCCTTCAGAAAACCTACTAGTGGGTGATACTGATATTTCAGATTCAGCTAAGGAATTAGCTGGCTTAGGTAATCCTGTTGCTTGCAAGTTTCTCTCTGATCGTGATAGCACATCTGAGCGAATTGAGAGCCTTGGCATAACTGTAGACTATGTTGGATCTATGATTGCAGATCTAATCAAAGACGGATTCATTCCTATGGTGTGGTAGAGCCCAATTATTTTCCGCTAACCTCACTTTCTAGAGGTTTAATTCGATATAGTGAACGTTGAACTATCTCGGATAATGCTGGATGGATATGTATTGCCTCAAGCATCTTCTTATCCGTACCTTCGGATGTATACATCAGGTTAATGATTTCCTGTATCAAGATTGGAGCGTGTGGCCCAACGATTGTAGCTCCAATTATCTTTCTACTATCTTTGTCCACAATCGTTCTCATCAGGCTAGGTGGATTTCCCATAGCGAATCCTTTTGCGACCCATGAATAATCAGCTTCAGAAACTTCAATGCTCAACCCTGTTGCTTTTGCTTCTCTCAATGTTAATCCAACAGTTGCGATTGGGGGATACGAGAATACTGCCCTGGGAACTGCGTGGTACTTCATTTCCTTTAACTCTGGTTCAGTACCATCTTCTTTTGTATTGAGGAGTTGCATCAGATTATGCCAAAGAATATTATTCTCTTCATTTGCGATATGCCTGAACTGGTATCGATTAATGGCATCTCCCAAGGACCAAATTCTTTCCTTGCTCGTTCTGAAATAATCATCGACTATGACCCATCCGTCTTTGTCAACATTGACCCCTGACCTCTCTGGATGCAGAAGGTCCGTGTTGGAGCTTCTTCCTACCGCGATAAGAAGAACCTCACCTTTGAACTCCACTGGATTTCCAGTTTCACGATTGATAGCTCTAACAATCTTGTGTCCATCTTTCTCCTCAACCTCAATCACTTCGTGGTTAACATGTACATTCATTCTCTTTGATAATTCTTGTCTGAGAAGTTCTGATACATCTGGATCTTCATCTTTTACAAGATAGGGATTTCTACCTATGATGGTAACATCAGTGCCCACAGCTGAGAAGAAATGGCCAAACTCCGCGGCAACA
>JAUWOU010000168.1 GCA_030612005.1 Candidatus Thorarchaeota archaeon
TTTGAGCAGTTTGGTTATCATTTGTCATTAGATGTTTAATTTAGGATAATGATTGCTGCTTTTCTTCGATTTCTCAAGGGAATCTTCTTCCAAGAAATACGATAGATTGTAATGAAGAAAACTATCCATACTAACAGCCAAGGAATTCTTGGTGGAGGAATTACTAACAATTGGTACAATGCCCCTTCCTACTCCACACTAAACACTCGTTCTTAGATAAATGAATTCAGTATATCTTTTCATTGGAAGAAAAGAGAACCTGCCCAATCCAGTTGATTAGGCAGATTGATTGATTATCTTGCATCAAGCACTTTCTTGACCTCTGAGATTAACTCAGGTAGAATCGTGAAGATATCACCTACAATTCCAAAGTCTGATGAACTGAATATCGGAGCTTCAGGGTTTTTATTGATAGCAACTATCAGATCACTTGAATTCAAGCTCTCACTGCTTTCAATATAACAAGGACTTTTAGTTTATTGACCAAATGTTTAGTATTTTATTAACAACAAGCAATCATTATCTAATAATTTGAATTAATTATTATTGGAATAATGGAATAACTGCTTTTTCGTAATTACACACTGGTATAGGAAGATGTGAAACGCCTTTAATAGAGGCGAGTGAATCGACGTATAGAGTTCCGTTTCGTAATCATATATTCTATTAATGGTATTTAGGAGGTGCCAAGATGGCAAAAAAAAGGAAACTAAAATACAGGAGTAAAAAAGAATTAGAAGAAAGAGGAATGAAATCTAAAAAGCATGATGTAAAATTTGATCCAAGAAAGCAATCCCGTTCTGTAAAAGGGGACATAGAAAAGTGGGCAAAATCACAAGGTGTGCCGAAGGATTTACCAAAGCCAAAACGACATAAACTCAAAGGAATTCTCTTCAAAGCGGATGAAGTCAAAAAACTTCACACCATGCACAAGAGTAAGACACCAATTATGGAAGCAATGGACCAAGAAATGGGTCCTGAAGAGCTTCTGAGCCTTTCCTATTCTGCAATAACTGTTCATCAATACCAGAAGCTGAAAGGGGAATATAACAAGAAGCTAGAAGAAGCGAGTTCCAAAAAAGAAGAGGCAAAAATAAAGAAAGAATGGAAAGACTTGGTCAAAGGTGCGATCAAGGGTTTCCAAAGAGCTGGGGTTAAGGGTTTCAAACAAGATGATTTAGATAACTTATCTTCAGAAATCACAAAAGACCCGAAAGTGGCAAAATCGATAAAGGTGATAGCAGACAGTGGAATTCGAGAAAGGAACACTGGAGGTAACCCTGATTATGCCGCAGGCGAAATTCCTATTGTAACAGCGGTTGCAGATACAGTCGAAGATATAGTTGAAGCATATTTTGAGCTATGCGAGCATCCCATTGAGGATTCATACAAATGGAACTACACCTTCTCATTTGCATGGAAAATAAATCTCAAGATTTGGTGCCCAACTTGGTTCAATCCATTCCGGTTCTGTTGGACCACTTTTACAATTGCTGGCATAAGTGCCGGAATTTCATTAGATATCGGATATCGAATAAGCTGTACAGGAGCATCCGCTTGGGGTCTAGCAAATGCATATACATGCGCAACTCTTCTCGGGATCCGATACTGCTTCGAATGTAATGCAGAAATCGTTGGTGTGCTTGGATTTACAGATCTAAGTGACACCGGGGAATGTGTTTATGGCGCAGGAGTGAACTGTGAATTCAGTTGCACATGGAGAGGGATTCCTATTGTATTTCTTACAGCAAGTATAGGCTTGGTAGTTAAAGCACCTTGCCCGACTGCGACACCGGAGGAATGGGCTGCATATCTATTCGAAAAGGCAAAAGAAGAATTGGAAGACTCTGAAGAAGAGGAGGAAGAAGCAGATCCCCAGAATTACTTCTAAGTTCATAGATTGGTAACCCATATTCAGAGAATAAAGAAGAACGTCTGCTCAATCAAGTTGACTGAGCAGGCTTTCATTTTATCTTGCGTCTAGTACCTTTTTGATTTCAGAGATTAACTCTGGGAGTACAGTAAAAATATCACCCACAATTCCAAAGTCAGATACACTGAATATTGGAGCCTCAGGGTCTTTGTTTATTGCTACGATGAAATCTGAGGACGACATGCCGCTAATGTGCTGGATCTGGCCTGAAATTCCCAGAGCAAAATACAGCTTTGGGCAGACAGTCCTACCTGATTGACCTACCTGTTGTGCTGGAGGTAACCAACCAAGGTCGACTATTGGGCGGGACCCACCAACTGCTGCATCTAATAAGCTTGCAAGTTCTTTTGGAAGGGCAAGGTTTGCAGGGTCTTTGATACCACGACCACTGCAGACAACGATATCGGCTTCTTCGACGGAAATCATTCCATCAACCATTTCACTGACCTTCTCAAGAACTCGGGTCCGTACCTGAAGAGGACTGACCTCGATGTCAACCTTCTCTACATCACCAGTACGGGATGTATCAGGTTCACCGGGTTTGAAGACATTGGGTCGTACAGTTGCCATTTGTGGGCGTGTGGTGGCTGTGTAAATCTCAGCCATGATGTTACCACCAAATGCTGGTCGTGTCTGGATCAATTGACGTTCATCATCAATAGAGAGACCAGTGCAATCGGCGGTGAGTCCAAGACCCATTCTAGCGGCCACACGGGGAGCCAGGTCTCGACCATTACCAGTTGCCCCGAAGAGTACAACACTTGGCTTTCTTGGTGCAATCAATGATGTCATTGCAATAGTGTATGCATCAGTGGTATAATCAGCGAATATCTTCCCATCAACAACGAGGACCTTGTCAGCACCATGCTGAATGAGAGTTTGAGCATGTTTCTCAATATCTTGACCGATGATTACAGCAACAACTTCTTCACCTAGGTCAATAGCAAGCTCGCGACCTTTTGTAACAAGTTCGAGAGCCACACTTCTGAGTCTATCCCCCACAGTCTCACAGAACACCCAGACATCCTTGTAGTCAGCAAGTTTTGATTTGTCAATGGGTTTACGTTCGATTTTGATAGCATCATCCTTACAAACTTCTTCACAGGATCCACAGAGAACACACTTGTGCAAATCGAACTTGACCTTGTCCCCATCTTTCTCAATAGCATCGAAGTTGCAGACCTTTATACAGAGCATACATCCGGTACATGCATCAATGTCAAATTTGAGAGTCATCTTAGAATGCCCCCTTCTTTGTGAGGAATTCAACAAGCTGTTTTACTGCAGCTGCAGGGTCATCTCCATCGATGACAATTCCACCTTCCTTCTTCTCTGGCGGGAATACCTTCCGTACCTGTGTGGGAGATCCGGCGAGTCCTAGAAGGTCAGGGTCAGTTCCCAGTATTTCTACAGTGACTTCTTCGAAAGGTTTCTTCTTAGCTTTCATGATTCCCATGATATTCGGAAGACGAGGTTCATTGAGACCCTTTGTTGCAGTTAGAAGAACTGGAAGCTTGGCTTTAACAACCTCATATCCCTCATCGGTTTCGCGATGAGCAGTAACATGCTTTCCATCTTCGCTGATCTCAATCTTGCGAACGTAGCAAATCTGTGGAATACTCAGAAACTCTGCTATTTCTGGACCTACCTGTGCAGTGTCCCCATCTATCGCTTGTTTTCCACAGATGATTAAGTCAAATTCCATTTTACGTATGTATTCAGATAGTGTGAAGGCTGTTGCTAATGTATCAGCACCAGAAAAACCAATGTCAGTTAGATGCACTGCATTGTCAGCCCCCATTGCAAGTGCTTTGAGGAGGACATCCTTTGCTTGTGGTGGACCCATTGTGATAACGGTAACCTCACCACCATGAGCTTCTTTCAATTGAATTGCAGCTTCAACAGCTAGCTCATCAAATGGATTCAATATACTAGGAACACCATCACGAATGAGCGTGCCTGTTTCTTCATTCATACGAACTTCGGATACTTCAGGAACCTGCTTTACAGGTACAACAATCTTCATTGCAAGTGAACTCCCGTGGCATAGGTGCGTAAAGGCTGGAGAGTCAAATATAAGCCATACGATACGGGAGTATACCATGCAATGAAGCAGGTCAAGAATCCATCTTTCTTATTTCAGTATCTGATAGTTTTGGTACAACTCTCGGTTCAGCTTCGAAAGTCATTCGATGGTCTGGAGAGAAGGAGTTTTCTTCGATGAGTAATCTCATCACCATCTCTTCACCATCATGTGAAATATTCGTGCGATATGTTACCCTACGTAATGCTTTTATGAGTGCACCTCCGCTAATCGACTTAGTTCCTTTCAATAAAGAGGAGAGTAATTATAATAGGCAAAGAAAAGGCAATTGGTGCCCTTATATTCATCTTCGCCCTGCTAGTACTCCTGTACTATGTTTGGGGGCTAGTCATTCTTCCAGTTTTTGGACTTCAACAGTGGGTTATTGATTCGTTTGGGAGCTTAGCGTTTCTCTTCAATCCCGACCCGATTTTCCTCATAACTCTACCAATCTTACTTGGTGTTGTGCTTATTGGGGTAATCGCAATGTGGATTGGTTGGACCATGCTTACCACTCCAGCTCCAGAGCCACTCGAAGACTTTGACTTTGATGAAGAAGAAGTCACTGAGAAGAAAGAAGAGTAATTCTACTCTTTCAGATATTTTACAATAGGGCCGAAAGGTCCTATCATCTCATTTTGTAATCTAGTTGTTTAGTTACGACTGAGTGAGTGCGTTCTTGATGAGAATCATACCTTCATCACATAACATATCTGATTTTTCCTGGGTTGATCCTTCTGAGAAACAGCGGTATATGGGTTCAGTACCAGATGGCCTAATTAGAATCCAACCTGTATCGCGAATTATCTTGATTCCATCAATAGTAATTCGTTTCTGATCCTTGGTCATATCAAGAAGTGTTGACATCAGGAATTCCATTTTCTCAGCAGGAATTTTCATCTTGCGTTTTGTTGTGAAGTAAACAGGTAGCTCCTGTACTAACTCAGATAGACTCTTTCCCTCCTTGACCATAATATCTACAAGCAGAGCAGATGTCATTGAGCCATCACGAACTGATTGATGAGGCGGATAGAAGACTCCACCATTTTCCTCACCACCTAGGTCAGCACCAATCTCACCTACTCTATGTGAAACGTCAACACTCCCTACAACAGTCCAATCTATCGTCCCGCCAGCTTTCTCCACGATGTCTTCTATGAGCTTGCCACTACTCACAGGAGTGACAAGAATGGACCCTTGCTTTATTGATAATATTCGTGACGCGATGATTGCAAGAGATTGATCACCAGAAACAATTGTCCCATTTTCATCTACAAAGGTAGCTCTATCAGCATCGCCATCATGGGCAATCCCAATATCAGCTCCTACAGATTTCACTGTCCTAAGTAATTCCACAACATTCTCAGGACTGGGTTCTGGTGGCCTGCCTGGAAAAGACCCATCTAATTGTGAATTGAGTGAAACGACTTTGCAACCCAAATCCCTCATCAAGGGAGGAGTAACGAGAGCGCCAACACTATTGGCAGAATCAATAATAACTGTTAGATTTCTTCCTTTAATTGCTTCTGTATCAATGTGCGACTTAATCCCATCAATATGTTGACGAACTGCTGTTTTCTCATTGGTGACCGATTTGATGTTTTGCCAATCTGCTATTGTGTAACTCCCAGATCTTAGAACAGATTCAATTTCTCTTTCACATTCTCGAGAAACCTCGATTCCATTGGCACCCATGGCTTTTATTCCGTTGAATTCTGCGGGATTGTGAGACGCGGTCACTATTATTCCAGCGATACAATCTAGACGAGGAACGACAAATTGTAGGGTAGGAGTCGGAGCGGGACCTATGTCGATTACACTGCAGCCAGTAGATAAGAGACCTGAAATTGCAGCTCTAGAAAACATCTCTCCTCCTTTCCGAGCATCTCTACCAACTACAACCTTTCCGGGTCCTAAGACTGTCCCAATAGCCTTACCCAAATCCAGGACTAAATCAACAGTCATTGTGTCATTAATGACTCCTCGAACACCATTTGTCCCAAACAGCTTCTTTCCAGTCATCTGTTCACACCAAGTAATCTGTGCTCCTAGGCTATGACTTAAGAGTTGTCGCCTTATACAAAACTTGGTGGTACTGGTGCCAATCTTTGGACGTTCGAAAGATACCGAGTACTTGCAGGCAGCAAGATTACTTGCAAATGGAGATACACTTACAGCGATTGATCAATTTCGTAAGATCATTTCCAATAAACCAACTCATACAAACGCCAGAGTATCTCTAGCAGTAGCCCTGATGCAAGCGCAGGATGAACCAGATGTTGACAGCCCTCTTACTATCGAAGCGTTGGAGCAACTTGATACTGCAGCCTCATTTGCCATTGATGATCCAGTGCCTCATTTTAACAAAGGAGTGCTCCTCAGAGATTTGAAGCTGTTTGATAGGGCTCTAAGAAGCTTTGAAGTAGCCCTTGATATCGAGGAACGATTACCCACGGCGATTCTCCATATGGCTGAGATAAATTATGAATTAGAGAACTGGGACGAAGCCCTCAAATTGGCTCGGTTAGCCTTGGTGAGAGACCCAGGTCTGGAAGGCTCAATGGGATGGGTCCGAGTTGCTATGAGAAAAGCTGGATTGCTTGACAACGATGGTAATGTTATCGAGAAACATGAAGATGATACTAGATGGCCTCACTGATTACCTTAGTTGCAGGTCAATTTTGTGATGTTGAGTTTCACTAAATTATCTCTGGAGTCGATTCCGATTCTACATCGGTCTGAGTCGTATTCATCCTTCCCTTTCTCCGACGAAGAACAAACCTACCGACAGGGAGCACAATCACAATTCCAGCACCTCCAATAGCTATCAACAGAAGGTCCTGTTGACCTGAGAGAAGGAGTGCATCAAGATTGCTTCCTGTGGAGGTTCTGAGAATACAGCCATCGGATCCTACTACCCATCCGTGCAACTCATCAACGAAGCAGACTGCCATCATGCGACCGCCTCTGTGAGCAGGAACTGATTGTTGATACCAGGTGCTTCCACCATCAGGTGTGTGCATCACAGCTATC
>JAUWOU010000266.1 GCA_030612005.1 Candidatus Thorarchaeota archaeon
GATTTTCATCTGATGCTTTCTTCTTCTTTGCTTCTATTGCGAATGGGAGCAAGAACTCTGGAAGGTCGAGAACTGGCAAATCACTTTCAATGTGCTTAGCACCGTCCACGAGACCTCTATGACAGAATGGGCATGCAGTAACTAAGATATCAGCTTCTGTTTCTTCAGCCTCCTTTATTCTGTTTCCAGCCACATCATTCGCAAGCTCTCCAAAACTGCCTTTGACCCCACCTCCGGAGCCGCAGCAGTGTGCATATCTTTTGTTGGTTTCCATCTCAACAAGTGTGATATTTTCTACTGATTCAATGACTCTTCGAGGAGCTTCGTAAACCTCAGCGTGACGACCAAGGTGGCAAGGATCATGATATGTTGCTCTGATTGGTTTAGGCGATTCAAAACCAATCTTTCCTTCCTGGATCATTCTATCAAGAAACTCTGTTACATGTAAGACCTCAAAGTCATACTTGTAACCTTCTTTTGGAACATCAACCTTCCAAGTTCTGAAGCAACCTGCGCATGCTGTTACTATGGTCTTTGCACCTGATGCTTTTATCTGCTCAATATTTGCCTTAGTAATCCTCTCGAAGGATTTTGTCCTACCTAGTCTAAGGAGTACGCTTCCACAACACTGCTCATCTGGTAAGATAGTAAAATCGATGCCAACCTTATCGAACAATTCTACAGTTGTTCGTGCAATCTCTTGTTCTCTATATGCGCTTGTACATCCAACAAAATAAACGGCCTGAGCAGTTTCGGACCACTTACGGTCTCCGAATAACTCCAATCTTTTATCCCTGGGTTCTTTGTAAGGATTCCCAAGTTCGTTAATCGAATCTTCAATCACTTTATGTTTTGGCATTCCAAAATCATTCTGAACTAGATCATTTCGAAGCGCTTCCACCATATCCGGCAAATTTATTCCGTCCGCTGTGGCTGCACAGGTTTCCATACAACTCTTGCATGTTGTACACGTAAAGGCCCAATCCGCAATATCATTGCTCAAAGGAATTCTCTCGTTCAGGAGATCGTTCATGATCATAATTCGACCTCTTGCAGAATACGCTTCGAAACCAAGCACATTCTTGATTGCGCATGGCATGAATACATCTCGATTTGATGCAACAATTTTGTCAGCTAGAGAACAATCTCCACAACGAGCACACAACCACATTTCATCTTCGTACTTTGAGAGGTTCTTCAACTTCACAGTCATCTTAGTTACCTCCCTTGAATACTTCTGGTGAGAAGATGTTTTCAGGGTCTAGAGCGTTTTTGATCTTCCAATAGGTATCAAGGAAGTTTTTGTCAGCTTTCTTGACAACTCGGTCTTCCCACAATAATCCACTCCAATAAGGACAAGCTCCAGTATCAAAGACTTCATCCAACATCTCATTCCAAGCTTTGAGTGCCATCTCCATTTTATCCTTGGTCGGAACGAAGATGGTGATCCAACCAGTTGCGTAAGCTCTATCTGCTGCCAAACAACTTGCAATCCATTTGATGTCATTGTCAAGTAGTTTGTATTTCTTGAAGATGGCCCACATTTTTTCCATGACCTCAGGAATCCTGTTTATTGGTCGCAGGTGACATGTGTTCAACCAGAAACCGTTATTGTAGAGTGGTTGAACGAGGTTGAACATCTCTGACCAGTGCATCTGAGCGGCAAAGTTACCGATATCTTTTGCTCCATATTTTTCAGACATTTCTCTGAGAATCTCCATCTTGCGATTTGCTAATTGTAAATCTGTTTCTTGAACTATCACTGAGATGAATGCCTGTATTTCCTTGTGTTTATCCAGTAAACCCGGGAAGAAGGTTTCTGTTGACTGTCTATCTGCTAATAATATCAATTCTTCAGTAAAGCCGTACTTCTGAGCCTCTAACATGAAATCTGTTGCTTCATTGAGTGTCTTGAATCCAAAGTCACCATAGGTGAAGTGCTCTGCTTTTGGATAAATCTTGAGTGTGACCTTTGTCTTTACACCAAGTGTTCCGTGGTCTCCAAGAAAGATTCCAGTGAGGTCATTAAATGCAGAATATCTTCCAAAGAGCTGCGCGTCAGGATTCCAACCCGTTCCTGTTCGGATGACCTCTCCATTCGCTAATACAACTTCAAGTGAAACTACACCTTCAGTGGATGGTCCGTATTTGGAGGCTGCATAGCCAATGCTGTTGATACTAACAGATCCACCGACGGTCCCTGCATTTCCGCCGTAAGGACCACGGAATCCTAGTTTGAATCCTCGGTCATCGAGTCTATGGATAAGCTCTGCCCATCTGAGACCTGCTTCTACAGTAACAGTCATGACATCATCATCGATTTTGATGACCTTGTCCATGTTCACTAGATCAAGCATAACAACATTGGGAATCCGTGGTAAGCATGCCCCACAGATGCCACTTCGTCCTCCCGCAGGTATTATGGGAGTCTTAGTTCGAGTACAGAGATTCACTATCTCTTGGACTTCCTCGACGCTATTTGGCATGACCACAATTCCAGGTCTCTCAGCTTCAAGATGAGAAGCATCTTGAGAATATGAAGAGAGGATGACCTGATTATCGTTTACTCGGTCTTGTCCCGTTATGGATACGAGTTCTTTATACAGTGGATGAATTTCTGAAGATTTGACGAAAGTCATAATTGACCCACACTATTTTTTGAAAACGCCGTGGTATAAGTGTTAAGTGTTCTTGATTTCTGACAAGACAGATATTCTCAATCCTTTTTCCAACATCATCCTTATTTTAGGGG
>JAUWOU010000102.1 GCA_030612005.1 Candidatus Thorarchaeota archaeon
TAGAGATGGCTGCATTCAAAGATGAATATCGACATCATACAGATAATGACATAGACATATGTATGAAGAACATGGATGAGGGATACATCGCTCAAGGATACTATATCAAGTCTAAAACAAAGGTGCCACTTGAAGATAAGGAGGACACCATTGGTTTCGATCGCTATTCATGGTCAGAACACATCTCTCGCAAATTCAGAAGTGCTTTCAGAAAAGGCGACCCTTTGTTAGATATTCTGAGAAAACACGGATTTGACTTGAAGTAAAGTGTATAAGCTGAAACTTACTAACAGAGAGCATCGCGTCTAGGAAGTGGAGATTTATGAGTGTTGAACTTCCAGAAACACTGATTCTTGCTGAGCAGATGACACAAACTCTTCTCGATAAGAAAGTCAAGTCATATGAAATTCGAGACTCTGAGAAGCTGCAACGCGTTGGTTTCATGAACACAGATCTCAAAGATTATGACCGCTTGGTTGGTTGTAAGATAAAATCAATCACTCATCGAGGCAATGTTATTTGGATAAAGATGAATAAGAAAATGAATCTTGTATTATGTCCAGATTATGGAGCAAGGATTCTCTATCATAAGAATGAAGAATCGTTACCGAAAAAGCATCACCTAAAGATTGAGTTCAGTGATGGAACCTATTTCACAATACGACAAACGGGGATGGGTGGTATTCACTCAGCTACTGATACTGAAGTCAAGGATCTATACGTCATAAAGCGTGACTTTTCTGATACACCATCGCCTATTGGGGAACATGACTTCACATTCGAACGGTTCTCTAAGCTGCTAGATGTAAAAGGTCAGAACATTAAAGCTGCAATTGTAGGGAAAGCAGCTGTTGTTGTTGGTTTGAGCAATGCAGCTTTTCAAGAGATTATCTACAAGGCTAGAATTCATCCTAAGAGAAATACAGCAACTTTGTCAGATGATGAGAAGCATGATGTGTTCGATGCGATGAAACATATTCTCAATGCACGTATCTGTTCTGGTGGTAAGAACATCTGGGTGGATCTCTACGGTGATCCTGGGCGACATACTCCAGTTATGGGACCGAATATGAAAGACAAAAACTGTCCGCAATGTAGGGCAGCAATTGAGAAGATTGCTCATGGTGGAGGTCAGGTTTACTTTTGCCCACATTGTCAGAGAATCTCAAATTATCACACCAAGTAAAACCAGATGAACGTATTGCAGGTCTTAAATATGAGTCTTGCAATTGAATCGTTAGAGGATTGTCCATTGTTCGAATATACAGCTGAGCAGAAGACTTACGAGATTGGTGGTGTGAAAATTGGAGGACGGCCTGGGAAGATTCCAACAGTTCTCATCAATTCCATCTTCTATTCGAAAGACAAGCTAGTAAAAGATGCGAGTAAGGGAGAGATAGACAAGAAGGCAACAGAAGAGATACTCTCTATGCTAGCGGATATGACTGAGAAAACTGGAATTCCTACGATGCTCGATGTAGTTGCGTCAACATCAAACGCTATTGAAAAGTATCTGGAATATTTGATTGATACAACAGATTTCCCACTTCTCATTGATGGTTCAGATTCTCCAGAAATCAATGCTGCTGGCATTCGTTTCGCTAAAGAAACTGGATGTCTTGATAGAGTCATACTAAATTCTCTAACACCTGACACTAAAGATAGTGTCTATGAAGTCATTAGAGAAACAGGTCTGAAGAATGCACTTCTATTAACGTTCAACACAGAATCAATGATATCAGCGACCAAACGAGTAGAAGTTGCTGATGCCCTAATCAAGAAAACACTAAATGCCGGTATATCGAATATCATGATTGACACTGGTGTCCTTGATCTCCCATCTCTTGGTATTGCATGCAAAACTCAACATATGCTCAAGAATAAGTATGGATATCCTGTTGGAAATGGAGCGCATAATGCAATCAGTACATGGAAAGGACTTGTACCCAAATTTGGTAAGCAAGCCAAGAAACCCGCGATTGTCGGTTCAAGTCTCATGCCTGTTTCCTTGGGTGCAGATTTCGTTCTTATTGGTCCTGCAAAGAATGCACCCATCATTTACCCATCTGTGGCCATGATAGATGTAGCCCTTTCAGGAATCCTAATTGAAGAACGAATTCGACCTGAGAAACCTCATCCCAGATATCTAATAGGATAGTATAGCAATAATGAAATAGCTTTGATTTCCTTTCCATATTCGTCAAAGATGGTAGATTTAGTAGTTGGGGATCTGACCCCTTTTGATATTGGTATGGCCATAGCAACTGGAATCATCGCATCAGTTGTTCTAACCACGGCATATTACATGTCAGGTTCAGGTATGCCAAAATGGAAACCTAGGAAGCTTGTTCACATAGTAATAGGAACTGTTGTAGGTCTGACCTTGGTTGGTTACTCTAATCTAAGCGGTCCACTTCTTGCTGCGGGAATTTTCTTATTCATTCTGTTTTACACATGGGCCCACAAGAGTGAATTGATTGTGGATCTGCTTGTAGCAGGCAGTCGCGAAGGGGAAAGTGGAGCGAATACCTTCTTGTCAGGATTCATGGCGATGATATCATTTAGTACGGTCTTTCTTCTCTTCTATTCCAGACCGGAGATATTTGTTGCAGCAATATTAGCTGTCGCGTGGGGTGATGCTGCAGGAGAAGCAATTGGCCGTCCTTTAGGAGGGAAACTAGTCAAACGAAAATATCGTGACAAATCATTTGAAGGAAGTATTGGTGTTCTGATTTTCACCACCCTTGCTATAGTAACGTCATTGATTGTCTTTTCTCCTAACACCTGTATCTTGTGTTTTATACCTCAAATCTTTATCATAGCATTTTGTGTCACTCTTGCAGAATTTTTGAGTATTGGATGGACAGATAATTTCTTCATTCCCATGGTCACAGCTATTGCAATGTGGTTATTTATATTCCCAGGAATTCCGCTATTCCTTGTCTAATAAAAAGAAGATTCTAGCCCCAGTCACTGATTCGCTCAATTCCTGATTCCCCGAGTTCACACACAAGTTTCAACTCAGCAAGAATTCCTGACCACCCAACATCATAACCCACTAATGCTTCAGGTTCTGCAAAACCACTGTGATGCAGAGTTACCAGTGTGTGACCATTGACCTCTTCAAAACGAACATTGACCAATGTTTCTGGTTCATCTCCATGAACCCATGAGAATTCCAGTTCCCTATCGGTAATCAACTTCTTGAATACTATAGGTCCTTTGCCTTCAGCCCACCAAGTGAAAATCCCTGCGTATTGAGCATCTACAACAGGATCATCTGCCCTGATGAAATGCTTCAATTTCTCAGGATTCGTCCATACATCAAAAGGTAATTCCGGTGGAGTTTTACATATGACACTCAATCTAACATCCACGGGATCATATCTTGTAACTCGCAAAGGATGGTATTCTGAGTAATTGAAGCGCAGAGCAGGTGCACCTAATTCTACTGCGGACTTAAAATTCGCTAGGAGTAAATTCCAATGTTCTGGTAGATGATACTTTCTTGCTGAAACTGGAACAGCTCCGTGATTGATCTGAATCATAGTGCCCGGTCCAATAGGATTGAATCGGATTACAAGAAGCGTATCAACACCCATAATGCGCCAACTGAGAAGAAGCACTTTCTTATCCTTAATCTCTTTGATTTCCCAATAATTAGCAATTTCAGGAGTTGTTGGTGCATTGGGGCCAAGGAACCTGATTGAACCACCTACATGAATATCTGCAGAGATTTCATTACCTAACCAAAGTAGCATCATGATTGGATCTAAGAAATCATCCCAAACTTCATCTAAGGACTTAGAAATCCGTATTTGAAGGTGAATTACCGGAAGTACTTCTTCCTTAGGTTCTGCCATAGCCGCCTCCTCGCGCTGCTAACACAGATACCTCGTACCCTTATGTTTGTGATGGTATTGGATTTTATCTATCAAGAAAATTAGAAAAGAGTAGGATTCAAAACCCTACTCTTCATCTATTGTCAGTTACAAGTCAGCCTGGCAGTTTTGGCACTTTCCAATGCCCTGTTCAGTCTTTGCGCCGCAATATGGACAAATGACAAGAACCTTCACAATTTCTCTTTCACGAGTAGTTGTTGTTGGTGCTGCATAAGTGGTAGTTGCAGCTGCGCGTACGAAAGTATCACCCTCTATCTTACCTCTCAACCGTCCAGTTCCAATGGCATCGTAAATCGATTCTCTGACTACCTTTACATCGAGTCCGGTTATACCACTTATCTCGTCAATGCTGATTTTATCATGAGAAGAGGCTACACCAATCACTTGCGATGAAAGATCCTTTTGACTTTGGCAACAGAAGCATGGCCAAATAAGGAATATCAGAAGTACGAAAACAGATCCAGCTATGGACACAATGCTACCCATTCCAGGAACAAAGATACCAGCAATCCCTAGGAAGCCACCTAGCATCATGATTATTCCTAAAATTCTCCCCTGATTTGTATCAGCAGCACCCTTCGAAAAATTCCCTGTTACGAGAAAGAGGATACCCAAAATCATGAGAATAGGACCCATGATCATGTACATCCCTTCCATATCGGTGAAGTCACCTAGGAAAAACATTATCGCTCCAGCGACAATAACAATAATAGACCCAGTACGAAAGGGACTCTTCATTAATAAAGCTGACATAGTTTCAGTTCACTGCACACAGCTAATTTAAACTATCGTTTTATTTTTTTAATCTGTGCTAGAGAAATCTCTTGTAAATCCATCTCTTCATCTAGGAGAATAACTTGATGACAAGTATAATATCTGACGATGCACCTCAATAATATTGGATTTGAAAGATTGCTGAGTGAGATGGAGAGGAAATGAAGATACGGGTCCTAGTTGTAGATGATGATGAGGACTTGCTATTTCTAGCAGGAAAATTCCTTGCTAAAGAGGATGATAGATTTGAACTTGTTTCTGCAAACACAGATCAGGAAGCGTTACAGAAGCTGGAAGAGGAGGAGTTCGATGCAATTGTCTGTGATCATTATCTTGGTTCACACAGTATGACCGGTCTCGATCTTCTTGAATGGGTACGTGAAGTAAATCCAAATATTCCTTTTATCATCTTCACGGGTAGAAGTCAAGAGATTGTTGCAATTAGAGCACTCAATCTCGGTGCAGATTATTATCTGAAAAAGGGAACTGATGAATTCAAGGACCTATTCAGAGATATTGCACACAGAATTGTAGCAGAAGTAGAATCAAGACGAACAGAGGAAGCTCTATCGAATGCATATGAAGAACTTGAACGTAAAGTAGAGGAGCGTACTGAAGAGTTACAGAAGATGAATGAGCAGCTTGTTAACGAGATTAGTGAACGTAAAAAAGTTGAAGATGCGCTTATTCTACAACGTGAGCTTGGAAATGTTCTTTGTAAAACAGAAAATCTAACCGATGCATTAGATCTAATTTTGAAGACTGCGGTTCGATTGGAAGGAGTTGATTGTGGGGGCATCTACTTAGCTGATGCTAGAACGGGTAAATTCGACCTTTCGTCAAGTAAAGGTATCTCAGCTCACTTTCTCAGCAAGTTCTCAAGTGATAAAGGTCCAGCAGGCTTTAGAGACCCCCTCTATCTTTCATCAAATCAAATCCAGTCTTCAGAGGTTATAGAAGACCAATACAAAGACTTGACTGCTGTAGCCATTGTCCCAGTTCATCTCGAAGACGAAACAGTAGCGGTTCTAAGTCTTGGTTCTCACTCACACGAAGAAATCCCAATCAGGGATAGACATACTCTTGAAGCGATTGTAATTCAAATTGCCGCATATATGACCAGAGCAAAGGCAGAACGATCAATCATTGAAAATCAGTTAGAGCTTACCAATGTTTTCAATTCGCTGAAAGACATGTTCATTGTAGCTAACTCTGAATTGAAAATTCTATATGCAAATTCTATAGCATTAGATTATCTTGGGCTGACAAAAGAAAAACTCAAAGAAAAGAAGATTGGAGATATCTATTCAATTAAGAAAGATGAGAGAAATAGTCTTTTGAGTAGAACACTTTCAGGGATAATCGTTCAGCTGGATAGTCAAATTACGGGTAAAGATGGAAAATCGCTAAAAGTAGATACACGTGTCGTAGCTGGAAAGCGTAATGATGATGATATTCTCTATTTCGTGAGTAGGCTTACTTCTGTCCAATAATCATATAACGCTAGGAGTAATTAGAAAAAATAGGAGCAAGACCTCTATAGTACGCCATACTAGGAGTTGTCAACCAATGGGTGAAGCAAACGGTCTAATGAAAGGACCAACAACAAGACTTTTTGAGAAAGTCGCAAAATGGATAGGATTGTCACCAAATGCTGGTCCAGTTCTTGCCGCATTGTTTATTGAACATTATGAAACTGGCGAAAGACTTAGTTCAGATGATATTTGTCAGGTAACGGGATACTCAAGAGCAAATGCAGGTCTTATTGTATCTCAACTGGAAGCACTTGGAGTAATCGACGGTCAGAGAGATTATGATCAAACAGGTCGTGGCAGAAAACGTGTACTATATGCAGTTAATGGTACATTCTCAGATATCTTCGAGTTAGGTGTGATTAGCATTCAAGATAGATTGAATGGAATGCTGAAAGATTTACAAACAATCGAAAATATTGATGCTGGTCCAAAAGGGTCATTCGCGCAGCTTATGAAAGAAGTAAGAAAGTCTATTGAAAACCGACAAGAAGAACTTCGTTCAATTTCATCAAGTGATATTTCAGTTAGAAGGTAATACGCATCAAGATTCAGTACTATTCAAGAATCAGATTATACTATTAGTTTACACTCCTTAACCTAGCTGAATAGTTTTTATTGGAATATATATTTTGAAAGTTGTTGGCTGGACCTTTTCCAATGATATCTCCCATCCATGAGCTTCTATAATTCGTTTGACTATAATAAGACCAAGACCACCATTCTGCTTCACTGAAACACTCTGCTCAAAGATTCTCTCCAGAAATTCCTCTGGAATTGGAATACCGTCATTTGCAATCATCACTGAAACTCCATTTGTATCTTGTTTTGATGAAATTGTAATTGATGTTGCTTTACCGTGTTCAAAGGCATTGTGTAAAAGGTTCTGAATGACCTGTACCATCTTAGCTCGGTCGCAATTCAGTAATGGTAGTTCACCGACCTCCAAGCTAATGTCATCAGGAATTGAAGTCACTGCCACTTCCTTAATCAATTCTTCAAAATTTACCAAAGTCTTTGTGCCAATGATTATCCCAGCATCCGCAAGAGCAATCGACTTGGTCAGAATAGAATCCATCTTCTCGGATATACTGATGATATCATCAGTATGCTTCTTGTTGTATTGTGCATGTAAAAGACCAGAAAGACCTACAATGACATGAATATTGGACCGTAGATCGTGGGCCATCGTGTGAGCAAATCTACTCAATTCTTCTCTTTGATGCTTCAGCTGATCCTGCGTATCTTTCCATTCCGATAGGTCTCGCATATGTGATTGAGTTCCTACTACTTCACCGTCTTGATACATCACTGAACTTGATATGTGAAAATAGATTTTCGACCCATCCTTTCTGATACCCACACCTTCAAATCCTTCAGGCTGAGTTTTGCCAGCAGTAATACTTTTCTGGAATACCTTAATCGCAGATTCTCTGTAATCTGGATGAAGAAACAAATCTAGTCGGTTTCCAATTACTTCGTCTTCAGAATAGCCAAACATATCCAGTAGTTTATTGTTACAAAAAGTAAGCTTCCCTTCAGTATCAATTCCCATAACTCCATCAGGATGATTTTCGTACAATATTCTATAACGTTCTTCACTTTCGCTTAGCTCTTTTTCTATTTTCATTCGCGTAGTGATATCTCTTACCAAAGCCTGAACAAGAATTTCTCCTTCGATTTCTAAAGCATTCAAGCTTACCTCAGCATCAAAAGGAGTTCCGTCATATTGGATATGCTGCCAATAAAAGACCTGAGATTCTCCTGCAATTGCTGCATTAATCTTTTCCATGGCTTTATGCATAGAATCTCGTCCATCGGGTTGCAGTTCTGGAGAGTACTTGTATGGAGGTTGACCAATTATTTGTTCTCGAGTACAGCCAAACATATCCAATGTTTTGTCATTACATTCAATGAAAATATCATTCCGCATTAGAAATATCGCGTCATTTGCAGTTTCAAACAAGGCCTTGTAGCGAACTGCGGCTTGAAAAACAGAATCGCTAATATCTCTCTGGATGGATATTGAGTGAATCAACTTACCGGTATTATCTGTTACTGACGAAACACTGAGAATTACTGTGCGTCTCGTTCCATCTCTTGCCATGATATCGATTTCTTCGTTTCTCAAAGATCCGGTATTCTTCCACTTTGTAAGCAGTTCTTTCACATGATCTGATTCATCAGGTGCGTATATGCTTGTTAATGGTTTACCAATTAGCTCTTCTTCAGTGTATCCAAGAGCATCGAGTGCTGTCTTATTTACACTCACGATTTTACCATCAGGTGCAACCATATAGCAGTAAACAGGAGCATGTGAGAAGAATAATCTAAATCGCTCTTCGCTGTCCTTCATTAATCCTTCAGAGGTTTTTCTACTGCTAATATCTCGTGTTATACCGAGAACACCGACAGGTTCACCCTCATCATTATACATTGCGGAGGCGGATACTTCTGCCCAAACTGTATGACCATCCTTATGATACATCTCTAATTCTGTAGTTATCGGTTGCTTGAACTCTTCTCCCTTTCGAATACTCTCAAAACCCTGACCAAAGAACATTATCATTCGTTCTAGCGATTCAGGGGTCATTACATCTTCCCAGCTCTGAGCTAGTGACTC
This sequence comes from Candidatus Thorarchaeota archaeon, assembly GCA_030612005.1. GTDB lineage: Archaea > Asgardarchaeota > Thorarchaeia > Thorarchaeales > Thorarchaeaceae > SMTZ1-45. The sequence goes on from JAUWOU010000102.1 coordinate 8,832, forward strand.
CTCATATGTGAAACCTCGTAACTTCTCAACAGATGGACTGAGAAACGTACGATTCATGTTCATATCTAGAGTAAAGATTACATCAGAAGAATTCTCAGCAATCAATCGATACAACTCTTGCCTCGCGCGTCTAGCATCCTCAACTTCTAAACGACTGGTTACATCTCTAAAGACACCTAGTTGGACATCCCGACCTTCCCACTGAAATGCGGCAGCTGAGATGTCTGCATAGAATATAGACCCGTCCTTTCGTAGAATAGGCACTCTCTCAGCTATTCTGATTTCGTTTCGAGCCTGCTTCTCGAATAGGTCCAAAACATTTTCCAATTCTTCTTCTGGATGCAATTCATCAACAGTAAGATCTAGCATCTCCTCTTGAGTATATCCAATCATCTCACAGAATCGTGCATTTACAGAACGAACTTTATGCTCTTCGCGGTCTACCATCAAAATACCATCATTTGCATTCTCGAAAACAATCCGGTATCTTTCCTCAGATTCAGAAAGAGCTTTCTTCTCACGAAAGTGTTCAACAGAACTACGAACGATATGAATGAGTTCTGCATATTGACTCTTGGGTTCACCACCCTTAATCACATAATGAGTAGCACCAAGATTGAGAGCATTAATTGCTATCTCTTCACGACTCTTTCCTGTAAAGATAATGAAAGGAATAAGGTCATCCTTGGCTCGTACTCGGGCAAGGAATTCAAGACCATCAATAATTGGCATCTGGTAGTCACTAATGATTGCGTCGAACTTCTTGAATTCAAGCAGGTCTAAAGCTGCTGTCGCAGAGTTTGCAGTTGTAATCTCTAAATCTGGAAAATCCCGTTCCATATACTCACTGCCCACTCTCAGTAACGGTTCATTGTCATCGACGAATAAGACCTTTATTTTCATGAAAGTTCCTCGTAAAGTTAGAAGTTCACAAGCACAAACAAGAATTAGTAACGTTTTGAAGATTTCTTGGGTCTATGGTATGACAATTTCAATATCATTATCGCTTTTCGCACCAATTCCAATCTCAACAGCTCGCTTAATTTGTGGAATATCCCAAACGTCCATTCCAAGTTTGTTCTTGGCATTACAACATTGAATTGTTCGCACACCTTCAACATCAATTGAAACCATATCTCCACTTGCAAGAATTAGATTAGGAGACGAACATTGACCAGAGGAAGGACCGCCAGTTATGAAACAAGTTCGTGCATCCATCACAATTAGGTCGGGATTGAAGTATGATGCAAGGTCAGCAATCTTGGGTTCGAGATTTCTCATATGCATCTTAAGCCGTTCTCTGTGTTTGATCCATCCGACAAATAATTTCATGCTCCCAGTATAACGTGCGAGCATGTGCGTTTTCAGACATGGAGCTAATACCAGCTTTCCCATATCTAAAAGCGGTTTCCCAATTGACCCACTCTTGAGATACTTTCCTCGCGGAAAATCTACCTTCACCCATTCATGTTCATCGAGAAAGATTAGTTCTGCATCAAGTTCTTCAGCAATAGCAGTTAGACCTACTTCTTGAGAAACCTTACGTGTAGATAGACGCAAGGTTGAACTCTCAATTATTTTCAGTTTGGCAGCTCCAGCTTCGAAAAGAGATTCTCCAAGAGCCTTGATGAATTGCGGATCACTTGAGGCGGGATAAGGATCAGCCGTGTTCAAATTTGGTTTAATGGTCACTGTATCATCCAGATTGATGATTTTATCAAATCCACCAATCAATTCCACAGCTTGCTTGATGACGTTCTTCAGATTTGATTCCACAGGGACCTTGCTGACTAGATACCGTCCTTCACTCATAAACGGGGAATGCTCAATCATCGGTAGTGTATATATTTTGGAAGTCAGTGAAATAGCTTGCTCTATGATACATCCTTCAGGCCGGGCTTGATGCTGAATCAATCTTTCTTTCGGTTAGGAATTAGGAACCCGACTCGTTCTCTATAGTCAAGGTAAGATTGACCATAACGAATAATGAGGTCTCGCTCCTCAGCCCAACACATGATATAGAATATTGGAAACCAGACAAAGGAGTAAAGTACCAAGAATGGTGAATTGAGCCAAAGGGCAATAGGAAACCAGATGAATACTTCACCGATAGCTTGTGGATGTCTAACTTTCTCATAGATCCCACTGTACAGTGTATGTTCTTTCTTTGGTTCAAGAGTTTCTGCCCCAGCATCTCGTATTCCGATAATCATAAGGTATACACTTGGGATTAGGATAACGAAAGAGATAATGAATGATAACAAGTAGTCCCAAGGGAGAATCAGTGGAAGACTAAGTGGGAGGGGAAAGAAAACATAGAGAATATAATTGACCACAGTAATCCCTTCAAAAGTTCCTGCAATAATTCTGTAAGTCTTGCATTTAGGGTATGCAATTTCCCCTATCTTTTTCTCAAGCTGTGCTGGACTTACACTCTTAACATAGAAGTATAGAAACAAGATTGTGGATATTATCAGGACAAGTACATTCAACCATTCAATCAAAAGAACCACAATGTCCACTATATCTGGTGAGATATAAGCTCACTTGGTGATTCTTAGAATCCCATAACAACCAGGACAATTCCCGTCAATGTCAGGAAGACACCAATCAAAGCTAGAGGAGTAAATTTCTCTTTCAAAACAAATACTGAAACGGGTATTGCAAAGAGTGGAGCAACGGATGCAATTACTGACATTATAGTAGCTCCTACCATTGCAACT
>JAUWOU010000206.1 GCA_030612005.1 Candidatus Thorarchaeota archaeon
CCTAATCTAGAGTTCTAAGTTTGACAATTGACAAACCATTGTGAATCAGAATGCACTCAGGTGTGAATCAGAGTTAAACTAGATTCATTTTTGTTTGAAGTCCCCACAATATAAGGGGGAATAAACTGACAGACGAGCGAAAGATTTCAAAGGCCTTTTTGAAATTCGAGTCCAATCTCTTCGGAAAGGATGACCTTAGTAACAATCTGTTCCATATGATAGATCCATCAACAATGCAAGGATTGGATGCGGAAGAGAAGAAACTTGCTGAGGGGATGCTCAAAGCCGCAATAAGTAAGAAGTTCGACCGGCGATGGTTGTGGGGTCTAGGAGAAATCAAAACAGAAAGCGCATATCAATTCTTGTTGGCTCTGTACGATAAGGAAGAAGTAAACTACTCTAAAGTAAGATATGCATACACTTTGCTTTTGATGAACAAAAATGCTCCCGTGCTTGAATACATTCAAGGGATTTTGGAAACGAAAGAAACTATTGAAACAAGGATGAAGATTCTAAGTGCTCTATATTGGCTCTATGATAAGAAATTTGATGACAAAAATAGACACCAGCTATTCCTCACAATCCTGTTTGATGCCATGATAAACAAAACAAAGGATATTCGACTCTATGCCTATGATATATTGAAGGACCACTATGGTATGAAGGATTTTACACCACTACACGACCCAGTCATCTATATCCTTCGTAAGCGAAAGAAGGATGAGTATCAGAGTTCTGTAATACTCTTCAAAGAAAGAATTGAGTCTCTAGAGGTATCAGACGTATCTAGCCGGATGATTGCAAAATGGATTAAGGACTTGCCTGACAATCCTCCTAAAATGGAAATTTCCGACTGCGAGATTTGCAGCCAAACACCTGACAATGTATCAGCAGACATTGCAGATGACGAGTCCCTCGACGAATACACATCTAAATTGGAAACCGTAGTAAGATTTGCATACTACCGGAATTCAGTAATGCGATGCCCTATTTGCGGGAGGTTGTATCGCTACAAATATGAATATGAGTATCTAGTTCATAGGAGTGAAGAAGATGAATCTCTCTGGCGGTCAGATACAGAAGGTGCAATAGAACTTGTAAAATCATACATGAAGTATTATGATTTCAAACATGTCGTAACATGTGGGACGTTTTTGAAGTTGGTCTATTAATTGCAAGTTAGGATGACAGATCTATGGGAGAAATTTCTATCAAGTACTGGAGTCCACATGGTAGACAAGAGGAGACCAAGTTTCAGAGTGGACATTCAAAGATCGACTTGGTAATGCGCGCCGCACAAAGAGTTGATTTGAGTAATCTATCCAAATGCAATAATCTCTTGAAACTTGATCTATCTCATAATATGCTTGAAGAATTAGACCTCTCCCCAATTTCAGGCTGTACTTCAATACAAGAGATTAACCTCCAGAGTAATCACTTGACTAAATTAAACCTCTGGGCTCTGAAGGAGTGTATTGAACTTAGAGACCTTGATGTAACTGAAAATCGATTACATGGACTTGACCTTACACCAATCTTCCTTGAAACCCGTGTGCGAATGGATTCATCAGTTGTTGTTTCTGCAGATAATATACTTCGATACGTTTTCACTAAAGATGACCTCACAAAACAGTTTCAACTATTTCGACCGGATGGTGCTAGCTGGACTGTCCCTCCTGTTGTGATGTGGAGTATGTATAATGAGATGACCAAACGATTTGACTGGTCCGAAATGTATGAACGAATAAAGTCCGTAATCGAGAGAATGTCATCAACACAGTGGTATGGTGCACAGAGAGGTCTCTTGCATAGTCTGGGAATTTCTGAAATAGCAGGGTACGATGGAGACCCTCGTAAGCTATTAGAATTGACAGAGAGTGGTATGTCATTTGAAGAGGCAAGGCAAGCAGTTTTTGATAGAGCTGTACAGTTACTCGAAATGCAATTGAACGTTGATGGTCCCACATTATTCTTAGACCTTGAAAGAATGAAAGAAACTAGCGCTTCGAAGCTAATTCCACTAATTGTGGAACAGAGGAAACATGAATTAGAAAATTCAACAATCTTAGTAAAAGGAAGTACTGTCTTCTTGAGACCTCTCTGGTTGACTCATTACGGATACAAAATATTGTTAGCCACAGGAATGGGATTGACAACAGACCTTGAGGGTCTAGTTAGTCTACGAAAAAGCTTTGATGAACTAGATTTGGAATTAGCAACACAAAAGGTGACTGTCGCTAAGGATACGTATGAAGGCAAAGCATCACGAGGAATGCAAAGACATGTTTTTGACTTAATCCGTGGAGACTATGATTAGTTTTGGCAGAATCTTACCGTCTTCGACAGGTTAAATTACAGATTCGTAAGTAAAATTAACAAACTTGGAGTTGCTTTTCGATTGATTCGGAACAAGAAAGTCTTCAATGAACCTCTAGTCCGAGTTAGAATTAGTAGACTTAGATTTCCCAAGTCATGTCCTGTTTGCGGAGAACCTCCGACTGCAACTACCCTGATAACGACAAGTCCGAAAAGAAAACGGTACCTTAGACCACAATGGGATCCAGCTTTTTATTCACAGAGCAGGAAGAGCTTAGGTTTCTCATTGCCACAGAAGAAAACTTTCCTTATTCCAGTCTGTGATGACCATGAAATGCTAGATGATGGTGAATGGAGATTGAGAGGTATTGTATCCCTCTTTGTCGCGGTAGTTGCTAGTTCTTCAATTTTTGTTCTCATGTTTGCTGGAAGTGACATTTGGAATGGATATGGAATCAGGCCTTGGGTTCCGGGGTATTTTCTAATTCTTGCAATTTCCATTATCTTGGGGTATTTCGCATTTCGACCGAATGTGTTGGAGAGTGCTGTGAAGATTATTGGATTTGACTTTGATGTCCAATATGTTTGGCTCAATCTCAAGAACCCGGAGTATCGTAGAAAATTCATTGAAGAGAACATAATGAACGCTGAACTTGTGAGCTGGATCGTTAAAGTATAACCCTATGCACTTCTTCTACGTTCCCTAGTTTCGTGGTAACTGCAAACTCGCGAGAGTGCACTGATTGCTTCTTTCACATTATGAAATACAGGTAAACCATGTTCAACAAATACATTCCATGCTACAGAGCGTGGTCCCGGATAGGCAACATCTGGCACTGCAACAAGAACTGGTTTCTTCTGATTATCAACTACATGTCTTCCAGCATCTGCCAGAATCTCCCAAAAGTCGACAAGATTATCCTGCGCATCAAGAATCGTTGCAACTTGATGCATATTGTGAATATCTGCTTCAATAATCAGTGAATCAAAGTTCACCTCTTCGCCAACAACTCGAATGACTTCTGAAGTTGTCCTATCTACGTAATAATCTGCCGCAAGATCAATAGGATTTCCAAGTCCCGTTCCAACATCTCGAATCAGAGGATCAAGTTTCTCTATTGTTTCATCTGAAGTCCTTGGAACTTTCAATCCATTCTCTACACAGAGATCGGTGTAAATGACACTTGTACCTCCACTGATTGCAACCAATCCAACATTCCTAGATTTTGGCTTGGGACTTAGTGAGAAGATGCTAAGTGTTGCAACCATATCTTCCAATGTGTCTACAGAAACTACATTTGCTTGACGAAATACTGCATTCCATATCTCGTTATTCCCAGCTAATGCTCCTGTGTGTGATGCTGCTGCTCGAGACCCTGCTTTGGAACGTCCTCCTTTGAGCACAACCACAGGTTTCTTGTCTGCAACACCTTTCAGAGAATCGAGAACTTCTCTTCCGTTTTTTGCTCCTTCGATATATGCTCCAACAGCTTTTGTCTTGTTATCATCCTTGAAATAATCTAGTAGTTCTTGAGGTTTGATATCAACTTGGTTTCCAAAACTGAATACTTTACTGAAGCCTACTCCAGCAGAAACACCAGATGTATAGGTAGCAATAGCGACACCACCTGATTGGGAGAGAAAACCAACATCCCCTACGAGTCTCTTGGCTGTTGGCATAAATGCAAGACCAAGCTCTGGATACATGAGTCCCATACAATTCGGTCCAAATACACGAATTCTATGTTCATCTAGAAATTGTCGTACCTCTTGTTCTCTCTTTATTCCTTCTTCTGTACCAAGTTCAGAAAATCCACTCGTGAAGATAGTTACACCCTTCGCTCCTTTCTCATGGCATTCACTTAATGTCTGTAGTACATATTTGTAAGGAACGGCTATTACTGCAAAATCGATTTTGCTGGGTACATCCATGAAGCTCTTGTAGATTTTATTTCCTAATACCTCCCCTTCACGACGGGAAATAAGCCAGACCTTGAGATCATGTTCCCATTGGAGCATTGAGTGAGCCCAATAATATCCTAGTTTGGCTGAAACTCCAACTATTGCTACTGATTTGATGTCAAGCATCTCTGCAATTGTCGGTTTCTTGTTGACTGTCATTCAAATAGCTCCCTTTCATCCGTCGGATTGCAGCCTTGATTTAAGACTAACTAATATGTCAAAAAAGAAGAAAATATGGTGAGAAGAGGGCGTCGGCTGAAATATTGAAATCGAGGGGAGTCGAGCGTTTGTCTGCGGAAACAAACGTTTGCCCGGGAGGGCGAAATCTATGTATTCCAAGTAGTTTGTCTTGAGCCGACGCACTAACTAGAACATACTATTATCTCTTAATATATTATACTCGTACATATCAGCAATTTACAAACTAACAAAACATCCTTCTTTCGGTTACAGAAACCGTTTCATTAATAGCAGTTTGATTGTTGGAGCAATCATGCGTCGCTTCTGGGTTCTAACTCTTCTTTGTCTTTTTTCATTGAGTCTTTTGAACAGTGTACCAAGTGATACAATACAGAATTCTGAACCCCATGATTTTGTTACTCCAAGTCAATTAATCGACATCGAAAGAAATTGGACAGCTCATATCATTGTAGTGAATTTTGATGAGTCTCTAATTGATGAAGCTGAACTCCTGGTTGGTATGCCTACAGAAAGACATTATGCTACCGATACGGTTATGATTACTCATTATATCACGTATGAAATTTTCTATGCTGATGAAGAGTATGTTTCTGACCTTTCACAGGTAGTGATGGATAACTCAGTGAATG
>JAUWOU010000156.1 GCA_030612005.1 Candidatus Thorarchaeota archaeon
CGATAATGGGATTTATCTAAGTGAATGTAATAACTCGATGATTTCTAACAATGTAATCAATGGCACTACATTTGGAGCTGGAATCAGATTAATTGACTCACACGTTGCTACCATAATTGGCAATCACATATTCAATTGTGCCGCAAGTGGTGTATGGGCTATTTCATCACCTCATGCAACAATTGAGAATAACATCATCCATGATAACATGTTCTTCACAGGACCCGAGTGTGGAGTTAATCTTAGTCAATCTCCATATGCATCTATAGTTGGAAATGAAATTTATGATAACTCAAGAAATGGGATTTACGTTTTCGATTCTGATTGGGTATACATTTTTGATAACGAGATTTATGGAAACTCCGACCACGGAATTGACTCGATTCTTTCCGCGAATGGAACTATTCTACAGAATGACGTCCATGGAAATGGTTGGTGGCCAGTGATAATGAACGCTCTATGTGGCATCTATTTGGGTCAAACCGATGACTATGTCATTTCTGATAACACGATTTGGAACAACACACCATCTGGTATTAGTCTTGAAAATGCTGACAATATTACAATTACGAATAATGTAATCTTCAATAACACTGATTTTGGAATTTATGGGTATGGCGGCCATGAGAGTGTGATTCTTGAAAACCAGATTTATGGTAATGGTTGGTTTGTCACAACCCCACTTGATCCGTGTGGCATCTTTCTAGACGAACCCACTAGTGTGACTGAAATTGGTCACATGATTGCTAACAATGAGATCTATGGCAATGATGGTCATGGTATCTATCTAAAGAATGGTGAAAATCATGTTGTTGATTCTAACATCATTCATCACAATAACTTCAGTATCTATGTAAATATCGATGGGGGTGTCAATGTTACCAACAATATTGTCTACGACAATTCTATAGGTATTTTACTCGAAAATGGGGCTGACTCTTGGATTTATGGCAATGACTTTGGTTGGAATGATGTCAATGCGCTAGACGTTTCCTCTGATCTAATCCATTGGACTGACAATGTTAGCATCGGAAATTGGTGGAGCGACTATAGTGGTGTTGGTGAATACAATATCACAGATGGTGACGATGTTAAAGGTACAGATTTCTACCCCTCAATAAGTTTGAATTTGACTCAAGCTAACCCGATAACCTTCGAGATTCTAGCGACTGGTATTGTTGAGTGGGAAGCCTATGCTCTGAATCCATCGCACTACGAGCTATTCATTGATGGTTCTTTTGTAATGGAAGCGCCTTGGGATGGTGATGATATCGCTATTAATGTCGATAGTTTCTCCCACGGAACTCACACGATTGGAATTGAAGTATTCCACATCTCAGGTCACTCCATGGAGAATGGGACAACAGCAGATGTAGAAGATCTTACTCCGCCATCTGATATTGTTGGACCAAGTCTCATTGAAATCGCATTTGGTGATAATATTTCCACTATATTTAGTTCTGCAGATCCATCTGGATTAGATTGGGCTGTCAACGATACCGTCAATTTTGCTATTGATTCAACAGGACTTCTGACCAGTCTTACTGAACTACCAGTTGGAGATATTGTTGTTCGAATTACTGTATCTGACCCCTACGGACACAGCGCTACTCTGGATGTAACAATCTCAGTTGAAGCACCTGCAGGTCTACCGACAGAACTAATCCTGGCAATAGGGGTTGGTGGTGTAATAGTAATTTTGATTGTCGTTGCAATAGGTTACAAGACAAAAAAGGGTTAAGTTGAGACTGAGGAGTCTTTTCGGCTCCTCACTCTATCTTTTTTAGTTTCAACAGATTAGGTTGATTTTTAGGATACCATTGTATCAAAGCTGTTGAGTCAAATGAAAGTAACAAAGTATTCTGATATCAAATTAGGTCAATCTGCTGAAGTGACTCGGACAATACGTGAGGATGACATTCAAGCTTTCGGAGACCTTAGTGGAGACTACAATCCAATTCATTTCGATGACGAATGGGCAAAGCAGACAATGTTCGAAGGTCGGATTGCACACGGAATTCTAACAGCTGCTTTCATTAGTGCAGCTCTTGGGATGCATCTACCCGGTACGGGTTCAATCTACATGAGTCAGAGTATGCGGTTCCTTGCTCCAGTACGGATTGGTGATACAATCACTACCCGTGTTGAAGTCATCGCGCTCAATGATGAGAAGGAGCGAGTGACCTTACGTACAACCTGCACAAATCAGGAGGACAAGATAGTGCTTGATGGTGAAGCGCTGGTTGCTCTGATGAAACTTGAGGAATAATCATGCATCCTCTCTTACTCTCATCTCGACTTTCTTACCTCTCTCGCTCTCTGGAACGAACATATCCATAATTGATTTTGTAACAGGTTCAACATCTTCAGGGTCATAATTCGAGAGGACAAATACAGTATATCCCGGGACATTGAACTTCAAGTACAACGCAATGAGTCCTGGAGCTCCTCCTGCAAGTCCTACGACTCTCGGTTTTGCTTCTGATTTCATCTCCAGTGGAATATACACTCTTCCACTATGCTCCTTATCCAACAGAACCTCATTGGCAATTGCTCTATCCAACTTGAGTAAATCGTAAATTGTTGATTGTCCACCACCCGCTGAACTTCCTCGACTTCCTATAATGAAGTAATTCGTTCTTCTCTTGCTTGGATGGATCGAACCATCTGGCATATGGTGTGTATATCCTGTAGCAAGCTTCGGTGTAATGGCATCTATTTCAAAATGATTAGAATCTGCCATACCTGCAGGCTCGTAGATATTCTCCTTGACATACTCGTAGTAGTCCAATCCCGAAACTGCTTCAATGATTTTCCCTAGTACAACATACCCTGCATTACTATACTCCATCTTCTCTCCTGGTTCGAATAGAAGCGGGTCATCAATAAAGAAAGGAACAAAGTCATCCAGAGTCCTTAGGTTTCCATTACCTGCAGTGAATTTTTCATTGAAGTAATCACCCATTCCTGAGGTGAAGGATATGAGATGACTGATCTTCACTTTGGTTGCAATTTCCTTTGGGAAATCAGGAAGATGTTTTCCAACTAGATCATCCAGAGTCAATTTTCCTTTCTGAAGAAGTTGTAGAATTGCTATCTTTGTGATTACCTTATTCAGCGATCCAATATTGAATTTGGTATCAAGTTGATTGGGCACTTCAAAATTCTTACAAGCATATCCATACGCTTTCTCAAAGATAATCTCATCTTCTTTTGCAACGAGGACAACTCCTGAGAATTTATCCGCATCTACCAATGTCTGAAAGAGATCTTCAAATTCCTTTTCATTAAAATCAGTCATATTAAGTCGTTCCCATAACATAGAATGATTACGATGTAATCGAATTAATATGATAACGTCGGACTTATAAACATATTTCATTACGTAATCTTTAGAATTGTTGGAGCTGTATAATATTGACTCTATTCGAACTTCTATCAGATCCTGTACGAGCGAGAATCTATATTGAGATTCTTATCAACCAAGAGATGACTGCCCAGGAGTTAATGAAAGTTGTCAATATACAACGAAGTACAATGTCTCATCATCTGACTCGGTTTGTTGAAGAGGATGTCCTAATTGTACGCGTACAGAGCACAGGACGACCAGTCAAGTATTATCAAGTAAATCCTCATCACAATGAAGAAGTTGTATTCAAGGGCGGAGAAGATGAGAAGACTGCAAAGCGTCGCATGTTCTTGGAATCAGCATCGGCCCATTTACAAGTTATATCCAATTTCATTCTTGAACAAGCGGAAACTTCCGGGCAGAAGTCCGCTAAATCCACGAGATCCAAGAACAGGGTAACATTTACTTTTCATTTCATGTCAAAGGAAGAGAGTAATATCTGGGAAGAGGAGTATCAATCTTTTGAAAAGCGGTTCAGGGAACGAAGCAGAGAAGTGTCATCAAAAACTCCATCTCTGGACTACATTGCTTTTGGGGGACAAGTACCAACTAGGAAATCGATGTAATCTTTGTAATGTTCCTCGCTAAGCTATCCATCTATTCTCCCGACGTGTTCCGAGGGTATTAAAACGAATTTCTGCCATTTTCTAAGATATGAGAGATGGAATATTGATTGAAGATGCAAATGAGTCTGATCGTGCGGCGATTGTTGTTCTACTTCAGAACACAAATCTACCACCGGATGGTATCGAATCTCATTTGAAGAACTTCATTGTCATCAGACATCCCGAAGCTGTTGCTGGACTAGAATTTCTTGTGGGCTCTGCTGGACTTGAGATCTATGGTAAATCCGCTTTGTTGAGGTCTCTAGCAATACATCCAGATTTCCAAGGAACAGGTTTGGGTACAAGATTGGTTAATCGCATTATAGATGTGGCAAAAGGAAAGGGCATTACGCATCTCTTCCTTCTTACAGATAGTGCAGAGGACTACTTCAAGAAACGTGGGTTTGTTGTAGTCGGTAGAAACCTGGTTCCTGATGATATGAAACAATCGATTGAATTCACAACTCTCTGTACAAGTTCTCCTTCCATGATGCGTGAGATCTAATAACTTCAAAGTAAGAGAGGTGGGAAGGTTGAAGGTCGAAGTGAAGAGTAAGGTTTTCCCTATCCAATGCCAGTGGCAATTCTTGGAATGAGAAACTCAAACCCTGAAACTACTATCCTCGAATTGAAGATTTAGGAATTGTAATTTTGAATACGGTCCTATCAGTCAACTCTATATCGATGGCCCATCCATGAGCTTCGACAAGTTTCTTGACGATTGTTAGGCCGAGTCCTCTACCTTGTCCTTTTGTTGTGAACCCTCTCTTGAATATACTGTCTTTGATATCATTTGGAATAACCTCACCATCGTTTATTACTAATAATGTCATTCCAGTTCGAGATATTACTTTCCTCACTTCTATTATTTCTGGATGCCCATGCTCAACAGCGTTGTCAAGCAAGTTTTGGACAATCTGTGCTATTCTTGGTGAATCTCCTTGAATCTTTGGTAGCTCATCCATTTCGAATACTACATTGTCAGGAATTACAGTAGATGCTATCTCTTGAACTACTTGATTGAGATCTACAAGTTCGCTCTTCTCCACGACTAGCCCTGAGTCAGCTAGTTCAGCAGAGGATTGAAGAAGTTCTGATGTTTGTTGCGCCAAGCTATCAATCCTTTCAAGAACTTCATCATTGGGTTCACGTTTTAGTAATGATATGAGTGTTCGAATATTCTTCATTTTGTTTCCGAGATCGTGTGACATTATATGTGCAAGTTCGCTGAGTTCTTCCTTCTGTCTTCTGAGTAGATCATCAGACACTTTTCGTTCGGTAACATCCTGGAAGATACAAGCTGTCTGCTTGAATTGTCCAAACTCGTCCTTTGTGGTTCTTCCGCTGAATCGCCCAATAAGTTGAGATCCGTCCTTTCTAATCATTTCATACTCAATATCCGATATTTCACCACTACTCTTGAAAACAGGGAAGAACTCCACGAAAAGGCTTTCAGATTCATCACTGAGAAACTCTCCAAAATACTGACCAACAACATCATCCCGTGAATATCCAGTTACCTCAAGCCATGCAGAGTTAATTTCGATAATTTTACCATCAATGTCCAGCGTCTGATACGCAAGAGGTGCATTTTCATACAGAATTCTGAATCGCTTTTCTCCTTCTTCAAGAGCTCTCATTGTTTTCTTAAGGTCTGTAACATCAAGGGCGTATTCAATCATCTGAATAACGTTTCCATCATTGTCTAGGATAGGATGTGCATGGATTTCCATATCTCGGATGTTACCTTGATCATCGTAGTGTTGGTGCTCCACCATGACCGGTTTCTTTGTTCTCTTAACTTCCTCAAGTGGGCAAGGATGCTCAGTTTGGCTGCATGGTACCTTGCTCCTGTGAGTGACATAATGACATGTTGGGTTCTCTTCGAGGTTTCCAATGCGTGCAACTTTGTTGGCAAGTCTGATTGTGTAGTCGTTAGCGTCAATCACATAAAATGGATGTGACAACGACTCCAGAACATTTTCCAGAAACTCAAGTTGTTCCTCATTAGCCTCTTCAGCTTTCTTCCTTTCACTTATGTCCCGGACAACGCTCTGAAAGTGATGCGGTTGACCCTCGGGATCTGTGACGAGGGCAACATTGATTTCAACTGAGATTTCACTGCCGTCCTTCTTCAGGAGAGTCCGTTCGTATACAGGAAATCTCTCTCCAGCTAATAACTTGACCAGTTTCTCACTCGAATCTTCATGGTCTGCAGGAGCTATATTTTCCAGAATAGGTTTTCCATTGAGTTCCTCGCAATCATATCCTAACATCCGCGCACCTTGTTCATTGACCTCAGTGTGAACACCATCGAGGTTTATCAAGAATATAGTATCATTCGTGCTATCAAACAGCGCCTTGTATCTTGCTTCGCTTTTTCTAACCACTTCCAGAGATTGCTTTCGATCAGTTATATCCCTCCCAACTGAAACAACATACTCGATGTCATCATTAACCTTCATTAATGAAGCTTCATACTCGAATGGGATTCGTTTTCCGCTCTTAGTAATTAATGTAAGTTCGATGGTTGCTCTGCCTTCTTTCATCAAACTCTGAGTGGCGTCATTGGCTCGTTCAAGATCATCAGAGTCGTAGTAGGAGTCGGGAGATTTCATAGAAGCGATTTCTTCGTCACTATATTCAGTAACCTGCTGAAAGACCTTGTTCCATCTAATGGCTTTTCCAGTTGAAGGATCAAATACAAAGAAAGTGTCACGTTGAGAATTCAATGCAGTTTCTGTGAACTCCTTCTCGGTTTTCAGTTTCTTCTCTGCTCTGTTTCGGTCAGTGATATCAACAGCTGAGGATATTGCTCCACAGACATTCCCATCATCGTCTAGCAGTGCGACATTACGCCATGCGAGCAATCTCTCCTCACCACTTTTTGTTAGAACAACATTCTCATATTCTTCTACATCTTTGATTTTTCCAGACATAGATTTGGAGTGAACTTCCTGAATCTCTGCTCTCAATCTCTGAGGAATAAAATTGTCAATCCATTTCAAACCGATTATCTCTTCTGCATCATATCCTAATACTTCACATCCCTTGCGGTTAATGCTAGTAACCGTCCCCTCAATGTCGAGAGTGAGTATCATTGAGCCAACAATGTCGAGATACTGTTGCGCTCTATTCCTCTCTTCTTTGACTATCTCTGTGGCTTGTTTCTGCATTTCCAGCACTGAATGAAGTCTTTCTTCTGACTCTCTTAGCTCTTTTTCAGAAATCCGTCGTTCAAAGTATTCACATACATGTTTTGCAAGCGTATCAATCAGGTTTCGATCCTCTTTTAGAAACGGTCCTTCAAAGTGGTCCGGTCTTTCTTCAGTGTAGTATACCTCGATAATTCCAATCTTTTCTTTGAACACCTTAATGTCAGCGGTTTGTTTCCATTTTGATTGTTTGAAATTCGATGTAGAGTAATCTTCTCCATTTATTGTTATTTTAGCACAGGTCACATCTGGGTACTGCCATGCGGAGGGGAGTAATCCAATCAATCTTTGATAGACATCTCTCTCTGATATATTTGGATCCCTCAGCAATCGTGTAGCTTCATACAGACATGTGAGCTCTTTGACCCGTTCACCGAGGTCGTGAGTCCTTTTCTCGAGCACCTTTTCAGTGTTCATTATTTGAGTAATATCACGTGAAACACCAAAGAGTACATCTTCACCGCTCCATCTTCCTAGTGTAATCCTCGTTTCTACTGGGATGATAGTCCCATCTT
>JAUWOU010000091.1 GCA_030612005.1 Candidatus Thorarchaeota archaeon
AGTTGATCTCACCATGGTACATGCTCCATTACCAACTAGAGTGATAGTCGAATTCAGTACCGAGTCGTACTGCCATCTCAGTACTTTGACAGATTTGCCTATTCTCCAAAAAACTCTCTTGCAGAGTATTGGTTATTCCGGATGGAATACGTGGAATCCTGTTTTCTCATCAGACCCCTATCCTGTTTCAGGACCATTCAATATGACATTGTACGATGCTGGTGATTATGCCAAACTTTCATATCATCCAGAATACAAAAACAGAGTACGTGGTACCGGTTCAGATTTACCGTCCATTACGAGCCCAGATGACATGGTAGTTGTTAATGGTACGATAGGTCATTCCATAAGTTGGACATTGACTGATGATAATCCACTTGTATATCAAATCTACAATAATGGAACCATATTAGATGCAGATTACATTACTAGCTCAAATTTTACAACTGCTATTGATTCTGAACTTTCCGATTATGGAACGTATAACTTCACAATTCAAACACTAGATTGGGAATACCAGAATGCAACTGATACAGTCTTGGTTGAGTATGTACCTGATACATTCGACCCGGTGGTTAGTGGTCCTGATGATTTGTCAATTCCTGATGTGGCAACAGATGACAGCTTGATTAATTGGATTGTTTATGATGACAATCCAGCGAACTATTCTGTTTATCTTGATGGAAGTGAAGAAGCTGCACTTACTTGGTCGACTGGTCAATTATCGATATCATATGATATGCCATCTTTGACAATTGGAGTTTACAATTTTACCATTATTCTCAGAGACCTGTATGGAAATACAGCTACAGACATTGTTATCATAACTGTAGTTGAAGACACTACACCACCCGAAGTCATTGGTCCTGATGATATTCAATTCAATTTAGGA
This sequence comes from Candidatus Thorarchaeota archaeon, assembly GCA_030612005.1. Classification (GTDB taxonomy): domain Archaea; phylum Asgardarchaeota; class Thorarchaeia; order Thorarchaeales; family Thorarchaeaceae; genus SMTZ1-45. The sequence continues at coordinate 893 of JAUWOU010000091.1, forward strand.
GAATCCGGAATGAGTATCCTCTGGAATGCAACAGATGATTATCCAGACACGTATTCGATATTTGTCGCGGGAGTTGAAGTTGCAACAGGATCCTGGGTAAACGGAATTCCGATAGAATTCAGTCTGGATGAACTAACAGCTGGTCAACACAATGTAACAATTGCTGTCTATGACTTGGGCGGCAATATGGTTTCTGATACTGTAATTGTGACCGTCCAGTCAGGCTTTCTGACACCTGAGTTAATGATGCTCCTTGGTGTTGGTGGTGTGATAGGAATTGTGGCAATATTAGTAGTCGTGAAGGTAAAGGGAGGAAAGTCTCCCTGACCTTCGATGCTATCATGTGAGAAAATACTTGAAAATAATCTAGATTAACTCCCATGATGTCGCTGTGCTAACTCCACCGCCGCCACAGAGAGTAGCCATACCTTTCTTGAGACCTCTCTTCTTCAATGTGTGAAGTAAAGTGACAACAATACGGGCACCAGTTGAACCAATTGGGTGTCCGAGACCAATTCCAGAACCGTTAACATTTACTTTATCGCGATTCCAGCCAAGATGTTTCAACCCTTTTTCAACGGCAAGGAACTGACTTGCAAAGGCTTCGTTTAGCTCTACTAGATCCCAATCACTAAATCCTTGACCGGTTCTTTCAATCAAATTCTTTACCGCTGCGATAGGCGATTCTCCCATAAGGTGTGGTTCGCTACATCCCATGCCATATCCAGTAAGACGCGCAATTGGTTTCAGATTTAGCGATTCCGCTTTTTCGAGTGACATCAGGACCATCGCGGTAGCTCCATCATTGAGTCCACTAGCATTACCTGCAGTGACGGTTCCATCTTTCTTGAAGGCAGGTCTTAACTTGGCTAGACCTTCCATTGTGAGGTCTGGTTTGAAATGTTCATCTGACTCAAAGGTAATTGTCTTTTTACGTCCCTTGACTTCAATAGGTACAATCTCTTCTTTGAAATCTCCATCCTTAGTAGCTCTTTCTGCATTATTGTGAGACTTTAGAGCAACTATATCTTGGTCTTCGCGAGTGAAGCCGTGTTTATCATTAAGGAATTCAGCAGTTTCGCCCATTATGTAATGTTTACCAGTTTCTGGATGTGGATAGAAATGGCTACCACCATGGAGACCAGTAGTTAATGCGTCCACGAAGACACCATCGAAGAGCCTTACTCCCCACCTTGCATTTTCTACACAATAGGGGACATTAGACATTGACTCAACTCCTCCAGCTAATACTGCATCGGTGAATCCTGTTTCAATTTGAAGTGCGCTACTGATGATTGCCTCCATCGAAGATGTACACACTCTATTGATTGTCACTGCTGGAACCGTATAGGGTATTCCTGCAAGCAACGCTGAAACACGGGCAATATTCAACGCTTTTGGAGGCTCAAGACAATTTCCGATTTTGAGGTCTCCAAGTATTGCAGGATCAATTCCAGCTCGTTCAACTGCGGCTTTGATCACCTGAGCAGCAAGTTCGGGAGCTTGAAGATCCTTTAGAGACCCTCCAAAAGCTCCAATTGGACTTCTGCAGGCTGATACAACGACGATGTCTGTCATATCGATTTCTTTTGCACTGGTACCTTATATCGTGCTTGGTGGATAATCAAAGAGCAAACTCAGACCTTCGTTCAATGCAATGAATGTGTGCCTAAGTCCATAAGTCAGTTTAAGGTAAAGTTGAGCCATGGTATTTTGTCAAGTCGGGTATGGAATTGGAGAGATCAATGGGAGGAGAGAGAAAATACGAAATAGGAAATCCGTGGTTGGCCTCTATTTTGAGGAATTGTGAGGGAGTTTAACCTGACAGGGAGAAGGGACCAGTTATCTTGCTGACCTACTCCCACCGTTTCCTTTGTGTGAGATGAATGTGTTTCTCATCAATAAGTCTACTATCGTGATTGCCGCCAATGCTTCAACTACTGGTACTGCTCTCGGTACTATGCATGGATCGTGACGTCCTTTAGCTTCAATCGTTGTTTCTTGCATCTTCCTAAGATCTACAGTAGATTGTTTCTTAGATATTGTTGCAGTTGGTTTGAAGGCAATACGAAATATCACAGGTGCACCATTTGTTATGCCACCTAGAATACCTCCAGCATCATTCTTCGACCATTCTATCTTTCCATCCACAATTATCGGTGAATCGTTATTTTCTGATCCTCGTCTTCTGGAGCCAGCAAATCCTGAGCCAAACTCAATGCCCTTGACTCCTGGAATACTAAACATTGAATGACTGAGTACACTCTCAACTGAATCAAAGATTGGTTCACCCAGACCCACAGGAATTCCAGTAATGCGGCATTCAACAATTCCCCCCACCGAATCTCCGTCTTCCTTAGCTTTCACAATTTCTGATTCCATTGAAGAAATTGTACCAATATCCGCAGATCGAACAACATTCTCATAGACGTTTTCTTCTATGTCATGGACTGTTATTTTTTTCTTTGTTTTAGTAGTACCAATTTGTATAACATGGACAAACACTTTGATTCCATGATTATTGAGCAACTGTTTAGCTACTCCACCAGCCATAACAAAAGCTGCTGTCATTCTTCCAGAGAAGAAACCACTTCCTCGGTGATCATTGAATTCTTTGTACTTGATTGCAGCTGTGAAATCTGCGTGACCTGGTCTAGGAATATATCTTGTTTTCGCATAGGAAGAAGAATCCACATCGAGATTTTCAATTGACAAGGTGATAGGACCTCCAGTTGCTCGCTCTTCGAAAATTCCGCTCAGTATTCGCAATTTGTCTCTCTCTGATCTTGCTGATACTAGCGGACTACCCCCTGGTTTCCGTTTGTCTAAATCTTGTTGAATCTGGTTAATATCAACTAATAGACCTGGTGGACATCCCTCAATAACTACTCCAATACACTCTCCGTGACTTTCACCGAATACATGTAACTTGAATTCTATGCCTAATGTGAATGTCATTCCATTCTCCTCCTTTCATTCACATTTGGAGAATGTGTTATATTTGTGCAAAGTGAAATCATGTCTTCTATGAAGTTTGGATAGCTCTTTTTCACGCATTCGATATCGTTGATAGTAGTGGAGTGTTTAGATACTAAACCCGCAACAGTGCATGCCATTGCAATCCTATGATCTCCATGAGGATTGATTACAGCACCATGCAATCTTGTAGGTCCCTCGATGATGATACCATCATTTGTTTCTCTGAGATTTGCTCCCATTTTCCTAAGTTCCATTGTAGTTGTTGTCAATCGATTACTCTCCTTGTATCGTAACCTCTTCGCATTGAAAATTCGAGTCTGTCCTTCAGCTTGACTTGCAAGTACAGACAGTACAGGTACAAGATCTGGAATATTAGCCGCATCAATATTGCAAGGCATAGGCTCTGATTTGAACACAGTAATTCCAGATTCATCCTGTGAAATTGAAATCCCCATTTCTTCCAGGATACTAACTACTTGCGCATCTCCCTGTAGACAATCATTTCGCAATCCAGAAATCTTGACCTTCCCAGCTAATGCACCTGCAACCATGAGGAAAGCTGCTGATGAGTAGTCACCGGGTACATCATACTGTGAAACGCGATAGTTCTGATTTCCAGGAATGCTGATAACCCCCCAATTATCAGAAGGTTCTGCTGTAACTCCAAAGTGCTTCATCACCTCGAGAGTCATCTCAACATAGGGTTGAGATTCAAGCTGAGTTATGATTTCTATTGTTGAATCATTAGATCCCTTTGAACATGCAAGTAGAAGTCCGCTGATATATTGAGATGAAATATCTCCTCTAATCCTTACAGTTGCTCCTTCTATTACATTTCCATAAATCTCCACAGGAGGTCTATTGTTATTGTTTATGGAAGAGGCTCTAATTCCTAATTGATGAAGGGCGTCAAGTAATTCTCCGATAGGTCTCTTCAGCAATGAGCTATCTCCAGTAAGTACACATCTACCATCTGTAAGTGCTGAGATTGCTGTGAATAATCTGAGAGTTGTACCAGATCCATGACAATCCATTTCAATGCCTGGAACTCTGAGTGGATCAGCACCAGTTATTGTGAGGTTCTTATTGTGGTTAATTTTTGCACCCATCATTCTTGAAAGTTTCAATGTGGCTGATGTATCATCACAAACAAGGTGATTATTGATAATGGTCTGTCCTGAAGATAGTAGACCACAAATCAAAGCTCGATGAGTGTAGCTCTTTGAAGGAGGTGCATGGATCGTTCCTTTGATTGTTGATTGAGAGATGGTTACGCTCAATGTTGTAACCTCCTCACCAGTTCATCTACTATCTCCTTCACACTCTTATCATCAGTGTCGATAATGAAATCCGTTGCAGCTCTATACTGAACCTCTCGTTTCGCTAGTAGAGAACTAATATTTTCTTCTTGAGTAGCAGAGTTTCCATTGAGCAGGGGTCGAAAATTCGAGGACCCTATTCGGGACCTGATTGTATCTGTTAGCGCTGTTAGTAATATTACGGTAGTATTTTCTTGAATAGTTTTGACATTGGTTTGTGATAGAACAGCTCCTCCTCCAAAGCTTATCACATGAGAATCTAATCTACATACTTCCTGAATGACTTCATTCTCAAGCTTACGGAATATGTCTTCTCCGTCAGCTGCGAAAATTTCCGGAATGGACTTACCAGCTTTTTCTGCGATTACTGTGTCCGTATCTATGAAATAGAGTTGTAACTTCGTAGCTAGAGCATTTCCCACTACAGTTTTTCCACTTGCCATGAATCCAATTAACCCAATATTCGGACGACTCTTACGGTCCATCATCTGTAACCTCCAAAACCTGAAGCAGTGCTTTTCTCATTACATTGAGCGGTGGTTTCAATCCTGTCCAAGATTCAAATGATAATGCACCTTGATGAAGGAGCATTCCAACACCATCGATGACCCTACATCCAATTTGGACTGCATCTTCGAGCAATTTAGTCACCATTGGATTGTAAACCAAATCCATTACAACAGTATTACTTGACATGAGATTCTTATCAACTGGAGACTTACCTATTGATTGCCCAACCATTCCGATGGATGTACAATTGATTAGCAGGTCTATCTCATCTTCTGAATTACCAAATGAGGTTAATGAACCACTTTGTAGATTCACATCACTAACCTGTTTGATTGATGTGACTAACTTCTCTGCATTCAGTTTGGTTCTGTTGAGTATCTTGAGGACGGATATGTCTTTACTTACTAATGCAAATGCTACAGCTCTTGCAACTCCTCCGGCACCAATGATGGTAACACACGAACCTTCTAGGTCGACATCGTTTTCGTGAAGGACATTTAGAAATCCCTGTACATCAGTGTTTGACCCAATCACATCAGAATCTTTCCGATAGATTGTATTAACTGCTCCAACAGCCTCAGCTTCTTTTGTTATATTTGATAGAAATGGGATTACAGATGTCTTGAATGGAAGAGTGATATTTGCTCCATTGATCAAACCTGACTCGAGTGATTCAACGAATTTTTTCAGGTCAGATTTTTGAAGCAGCACTTTATCATAGCAATACTCCCGATCTAATTCCAATGTTTCTAGAGCCGCAATATGCATAATTGGGCTTAGAGAATGGTCTATCGGATTCCCAGCTACCACAAGTTGTTTCACGGATTAACCTCCACAAGTCTTCTCATATCCGATAATGAAATCTGTCCTGGAGCTGATTTCTCACCAGTATCTTGTGAAACGTACATGAACGGTGCACCTAGATACAGCGCACTAACTCTAGTAGACTTCCCGACTGGTCCCATTCCAAATGCAATCAGTGGGATTTCCGTTTCATTTAATTCGTAAAGCTGTAGAGTTCTTTTACAATCCTCAATTGACTTTGGAGTGGTTACAATCTTCACTATGTCGACAGGTGAATTGGTGATCTGCTTCATCATATCTAGAAGCTCCGAAGTATCTGGCGTGGATTCAAAATAGTGCTTGGATATAATAAGCTTACAATCGTTAGCTTTCGCGGCTTGATGCACTTGCTTCAAGTAATGCTCCTCTGTTTCAATTTCGATGTCAACAAATGATGCTCCTCCTTTGATGGCTTCGAGAATGTGATTGATGCGTTCCTGTTCATTTCCATGGAATCTTCCACCTTCTTCTAGAGACCTGCATGTAGCAATAATCGGAATCTCCGACACAGAATATATTTGATTCAGATCTCCAATTTGCTTCATGAAGTCTAAACGATGTTCTATAATGTCTGCATCACTCTTTATTATAAAATCAATACAATTTTGCAGGGCCCTTTCTGTCAGACACACACAGAGTTTCTTACTCATCAAGAAATCACTCCGGGTTTGACTTCTAGACCATTTTGCCAATATCCTGAATTCCTACAAGATTCCATGAAATCGTGAAGCATCTCAACTGTAAGGGATTGTGATCCATCAACTAAAGCTTCATCAGGTCTAGGGTGCGCTTCTATTATCAGCCCATCTGAACCAACAGCGAGGCCTGCCCGCGCCAGTGGAATTACGATATCTCTCTTACCTGCTGCATGGCTAGGATCAACAAACAATGGAAGATGAGTCATACTTCTTAGTACTGGAATACTACTGAGATCCAATGTGAATCTCGTGTGATTATTTTGTGTCCGGATTCCTCTCTCACAGAGAATGATGTTACTATTTCCTTCAGCCATGATATACTCCGCAGCTGAGAGAAGTTCACTCAAGGTTGCAGAAATCCCTCTCTTCAATAAGACTGGTTTCAGAGACCTTCCTGCTCGTTTTAACAATGAATAATTCTGCATGTTCCTTGCGCCTATCTGAATAATATCTACAGCATCTTCAACTGCTGGAAAACTCTCAATATCCACAGCTTCAGAAATAATAGGAAGTCCTGTCTTTTGACGAGCATCCTTCAGAATTCTCAAACCTTCTACACCAAGTCCTTGGAATGAATATGGAGAAGTTCGTGGCTTGAAAGCTCCGCCTCGTAAAATATCACAACCACAGTCTTTCACAGCTACGGCGGTTTCTAAGAGTTGATCATAAGATTCAACACTGCAAGGCCCAGCTATGATTACAGGTTTCTTGCCACCAATCTCGATATCGCCAACCTCAATAACGGTTGGTTCTGATTTAACTTCAATATCTGCAAGTCTATACGCTTTTGAAACAGGTATGACTTTCATAACACCAGCTAATCCTTCTAGCCTGCTTACGTTACTCAGGTCCACATCACCTGTGATATTGATCACCATTCTGCGAGCTCCAGGGTTTGGAATTGCAGTGTAACCTAGATCCTCTGAAATCTCAAGTACTCTTTCTATTTGCTTTTCGCTTGCATCATTATACATTACAACTAACATCTTGCATTTCTCTCCATACTTGTTATCACATCTTGACCACTAGATAGTTCGATACTTTTCATCTCTACTTTACCTAGTTCAACAAGAATTGGAATTCTCAAAACTCCCTCGCGAATCTTTTTATCATGCTTCACAATTTCTCGCAGTTGTTGGAACTTCATATCATCAGGTATCGATGTTGGAAGGTGATATGATTCCAAGATTGAAACTATTGTTTCAAATGATTGAATGTCTAGTAAATCCATATCTACAGAAAACCGAGCTTCTTCCACCATTCCTATTGCCACAGCTTGACCGTGCACAATATCATACGAAGAAGAGCTTTCGATAGCATGTCCAATAGTATGTCCAAAATTCAGTATTTCTCTAATCCCGTACTCTTCTCTCTCGTCAAGACCCACAATGTGAGCTTTGTTCTTGAGCGATCTCTCGACAATTTTGATTATTGATTCCGACTCTCTGTTGACAATCTCATTCCTTTCCTCGATTAGAATCTGTAGAAGCTCGCTATCCATAATAACTCCATATTTAATTACCTCCGCCAAGCCGGTGATAAAATCGGTTTCTGACAAAGTTTTGAGAACAGTGACATCCACAATAACTGCTGATGGTTGATAGAAGGTGCCAATTAGATTCTTTCCACCGTTGAGATTGACACCGGTCTTTCCTCCAACTGCTGAATCAACTTGAGCGAGTAGGGTGGTTGGGATTTGAAGAAAATTGAGTCCTCTCTTGAAAGTCGAGGCAACAAATCCAGTGATATCTCCAATGACGCCACCGCCAAATGCTATGATCATGTCAGATCGCGAAGCTTCATTTTCTAACAAGAAATTGTACAGGTTGAAAACGGTATCAAGAGTCTTAGTGGACTCACCATCTGCAAGAATCTCCGATATAGTTTCCACACCACTTTCTTTCAGCGATTGTGTGAGAGTTTCCAAGTATAGTTTTGCAACTGTTTCATCAGTTATTACGAAGACTCTCTTTGGTTTGTCATCGAGAAAATCTACGATATTAGTCAGAAGAGATTCTCCGATGTACACTTGGTATATCTTACTCTTTGTCTTTATTTCAAAATGAGTTGTATTCATCCCTCAACCTCCCGATCACTCAATTCTGATTTGGTCTCAAGTATTCGATACATCTCATTGTACTTACTTGTCAAACTGATAGTTTCCTCAAATTTGGACTGGGTCTGTTGATACCAGTTATCATAGGATTCAACATCATTCAGTAAGAGCTTCAAAGCGCGATCTGTTTCAGAACTAAACTCCTTCAAGACCTCTGAAGTGAAATTATTATCTTTGAGCAGCGCTGTATGGAATGAAGAGGAATGAGACAAGATACTCCCCATTAACATGAATTGAATTGCAAATGTGGTTCCACTCAATCGTTCCATCATCTCAATGTCCTCATTCTTGAATATCGAGGCTAGAACTGTATTGATGAAGTACGGAACTGAGAGCGTTAATGCCATCATTCTGTCATGCTTCTCCACCTCAATTACAATGACCTCTGATTCTGGAAATAGAGTGTCGAACATATCATGCTCTTTTCCTATGTGCTTAACAGGTATCAAAGCAAATCGTTTTTTCATTGAACTCTTTTTATGTCCAAAAAGAGGGTGAATGCTCAATATACGAATATCCTCTCTTTCTATATCTCGAAGTGCAGCATGTACACTGGTCTTTGTAGTTGAGATTTCACAAAGAATAGATTTTCTCTTCATATGAGGAGCAACTTCTCGAATCACATCTGATGTGCAATCCATTGGTACTGAGATGAAGACTACATCAGCATCTGAAACGGCAGCGATGTTGTTCTCAGTAAATTCTAATTGTGAATCCTGATACACCTCATTTCCAGATTTCTTCGGATCCGAAACAACTATCGTGTGATGCTGATTCAGGAAGTGGTTTGTTAGCCATCCTCCCATTTTTCCAGAACCCCCAAGTATTGTTATCTTCAATGAAGAACCTCCTTGATGCTCTCTGCCGCTTCAACAAGTTCATTCTCCGGTTGACATACAGAGATTCTAAAAAAGCGAGCATACTCTGAACCGTATGCAATACCTGGTACTACAGACACTCCTTGTTCTTCCAGCAATTTATCAGCAAATTGAACTCCATCAAATTTCTCTGTTTTCAGTTTCGTGAAAATAAAGAATCCACCATCAGGTTGACAGAATGATAGAGGGAGGTCTTTCAATAAGCTACACATGCGATCTCGACGTTTTTCTATTATTGCAGCATACTGCTCAACATCCTCCTTACAATCTAATGCCTTCAGACCAGCATATTGAATGAATTCAGGAATTGATGTGAGGAATATATTCTGCAACTGGGTCATCCTTTGAATAGAACTAATATCAGATACAGCAAAACCAATTCTGAATCCAGACATTCTATACGTTTTTGAGAATGAGTCTATAAAGACTTGAGCGCATTCCGGAAATTCAAGCACACTTGGATGCTTAGCGGATGTGAATTTTGAATAGACTTCGTCGCTTACAATCTGAATATCATGTTTGATAGCTAAGTCTACAAGGCTTCGTAGAGAAGATCTCTCCAATACTTTACCTGTTGGATTTGATGGGCTATTGAGGATCATCATCTTGGTTGATTCATTAATTCTTGACTTGACGAGATCAATCTCTGGAGTCCAATTATTCTCAAGATATGTTTGTACACGAACTGGCCTACCCCCTGCTTCTCTCACAATATCTGCGTAAGCTGGATAGGAAGGATCTAGAATGATGACTTCATCCCCTCGATCAATTCTGGATAGGACACTTAGAACTATAGCAAATCTAGCGCCAGGCGTCACAATGACTTGATTTGAGGAATATATACAACCATATTTTTCATTCAATTGATTGGCAATTTTGGTTCTAAGATCAGCAATACCAGCTGATTCCGAATACTTTGAATATCCTAAATCGAGCGCTTTCTTCAGAGATGTTTTTACTAATTCAGGCGGTCCCAAATCGGGTTCTCCAACCTCAAGATGTATCACGTTTCTTCCGGAGCGTTCCATTGCTCTAGCTTTCATAAGGCTAGAGTAAGCGTTGGGTATTGTTGAAGAATTAAGAATGACCTCCTGTTTTTGAACTGAATCATGGATGAGTTGATTGAGCAATCTTAATGCCTCTTTAGAATCTAGTTGCTGAGCTTGACATCTCTCGATTACTGCGAGTCGTAAACGCTTCTCAACATCTAGATTGACAACCGGTATTCCATTTGCTAGTTTTTCTTTAGCAACTTGCTGAACAAGTATTCTTCGCCGCTCTGTCAAGCTAATTATCTCAAGTGTGACTTTTTGAATTTCTACTCTCAATGAATCTAATTGCAAACTCTGGTTCACTATCTATTCCCTCCTGTTAATGGCGGTAGCTTCGTGAATCTACAATTAGAAGAGGACCTTCTACTCACTAGATTGGAGAATATTGGAAAACTTACGTTAACTAGATTTTTATTTAGAGTCATAGCACCACCAAAACAAGCACCTGCACAATCCCTCAGGGATTATTGCAGTATCTTGACAAGCAGTCTATCAGCTAATGATAGCTATAATAGACGCCACTATACTGACAGACTACTGTCATGTATATTGAAGTGGCTACTGCATTTTCAGTCAAGATTTTCATTAGCATGGTTTCCTATTCTAATCTTAATATAGTTATTCTTTAACGAACCCGACACCTATGAGTGAAGCTTCTAATTCTTCGTGGGAATGACGCCCGCCCACGCAATGATTGCAAAAATCACAAAGATGACAACAATCCAGGAACCATATGCTACAATCTCATAGAAAGTATAGCTGGTCGCAGCCCCTATCAATGGAAAGAATATCATGTCAATGAATATCCAAGATACAAAGATGATGATTGCAATAGACACTCCGATTATCTTTCGTCTTGTTGTACTCTCAGTCATTTCTAAACACAACTCAAGACAATTTTGATGTACTATTGTATATTGTGATAGGTCAATATCGAGATTTTTTCTAAGACTCAGGCTCTTTGCATCAAGCTTAAGTGTCAACCCTGTTTTTGTATTCAAATACTGAGGTCTATAGAATGAGAATGCTTCAGATACACAGTGATGGCTTCAGCTATGAAGCAAAGCGAAAAGCGCTAAAGAATGCAGAGGATCTAAAGGAGAAAGTCTACAAGACTGAAGATTCCTGTTTAGTCAATTTCATCGCAGCTGAGGCTAGTGATGAGTCCAATATCAAAGGCGCTGCTTCTAAGACAGCAGACATGATTGCTGCTGCCGCAGAAGAGGTGAAAGAAACCAATATCGTTGTTTATCCATGGGTCCATCTTACAGAAACTCCCTCAAAACCAAGCACTGCTATGAAGCTACTAAAAACTCTATCAAAGGACCTTGAGAAGCGAGGTCTGAATGTTATACAGGTTCCATTCGGTTGGTACAAG
>JAUWOU010000246.1 GCA_030612005.1 Candidatus Thorarchaeota archaeon
TCGCCAATCACTTGGTTTATGACTTTTGTGATGAACTTATCTATGCACAAGTAAAGACAAATCCTCGTGTGAGAGCGTATGTTTCCACAAACTCTTGCAGTCACATGCTAAATTATCAAAGACTTGAACATCCGATGTTAGCGAAAATTGGCGAATAGCTGTAATAAAATCTGAATCACATTTGCCACAATTATGAGTTCCTCGTTTCTTCCCCGCAGCCGCAGGGTCACAGACTACATTTGCCGAATCCTTTGCTGCATCATGAGCATAACGAAGAACCTCCACAACACTCCAAAGCCAAGGAGGTCTATACCTCTGTTTCTTCCAGAGCTTCTCAACAAGTGTACTGCTCTGAACATTGACAGGATTAAGAGAGATAGTGGACACTCCTGCGTCAATTGCATCTCTAACTGTCTGTTGTGCATCAAGAAGAGCATCTCGCTCAGTAAGGAATGGAGGTTTCAACAGTACGTATGCACGGGTTCCAACGTTGTGCTTCTTGCCAATTTCAACCGCCTCTCTGAATGCTTTCAAGTCAAAATTCTTGTTTATACATAAAGAGCGAACTACATCACTGCTACTCTCAAGACCCATTCCAATCTCAATTATTCGATCATCTAGAATCGCACGCACGTCAGCAAGGATGGAATCTTGTACATACTCAGGTCTTGATTCTAAGACCACCTTTCTGATTCTATCATCATCTGCTATCTCTTTCAGTATCCGATTTCGTGCGTCAGAAGGTATCTCTTCTGTATCCAAGAAACTACCACTTGTGTAAATCTTCACTGTAAGAGGAGCACTTTCTTTCTCTAGCTTGGACATAGCATCTTGAAACTGATTGAAGAGCTCGTCGGATTTGGGATTTCTGCTTGAACCATCTAAGAGATAGCTACACATTGTGCAGCCTCCTTCATCACTCCGTGCATGAGCACAACCAATTGTTGAGAGTACGATTGAAAGAGCTGTACCGCTCTCAGTACCTATCCTTGATGGAGTAGTCCATGCAGCTGAGGGTTTGTTTGGGTTCTTTGCACGCCTCTTTTCTACTGAGCGACCTCTAGATTTGAATGATGCAATCTTCACTGCTGATTGAATCTGTTCCAAAGTATCAGTCATTATTATACCTCCACCTTATGGCGTACAGAAACTGCACGCCCTCGTTTCAGTTCACACATTTCGCGTCCTGACATTTCACTCCGTCCAACTGCAATGACCTCATCCTGATTGTTTAGTACTATCACTTCATCACCAGGACGTATTGACGAGTCAGCCTCTTTAATCCCGACTGCAAATATGGAACCACCTTTGACAATTGGTGCATCAAGTCGAACCCAGTATCTGTTGAGAGGAGCAATAAGCTTCGCGCCACTCAATGTAAGTGATAAGAGACCTGTATCAGCTATGAATGAGCAAATCTGTTCTTTGTCGATACGACAAACAATCTGTCTATACGGCTTTCCACCTAACTTAGCATTCTTTGGGACTAGAATATTTCCTGCTCCTGTACCAAACTGAAAATCTGCAGTTGCTCGGACTATTTCCTCAAGATGTTTCGGAGGAGTGTCTTTCAATTGAAGTACTCTCTTGAGGTCAACAAGTGTTTCTTGTAATGCTTGGCGAGATTCCCAGCTTGTGGCGGACGCTTCTGGAGTTGTGTAGATGATACTCTGTGAAACTCTAGATTCAGCAGCCTTTACAATCCCCAGATAACCACCAGATACATGCGCAACAACGGTGCAACTTGGATCAAGCTTGTTTAGATATGTGATGAGTGCTTCTGCTCCCAGAGAGGTCTCTTCAGCATCCCAGTCCCCAGTAACAGGAATATCGTAGCTTGCAGCAGGGAATATTCTCTCAAGTTCTCTTGGTACTATTCCGAGAGGTGATGTGAGAATGACTTGAGCAACTCTACCTGATGCTCTACCTAGAGCACTCTCTATCGTTTCCAAAAACCTACGATGAGATTTTGAGTCAGAATACGGTTTCTTCGCAGAGCAAGGGAGTAAGAGTACAATCTGTTTTCCTTCAGGTGGAGTATAACGTGCTGCTAGAAAATCACGATAGCGTTTAACTACTGGAGAGTTATAGGATTCAGGACCGATGAGTGGAACATTATCTGCTCCAGTTGTTGGTGTAAATTCTTCTATGAAGGAATAGATTTGTTTATCCACCTGTCGCTGAATCGATGCTTGATTAGGACTAACATGTGTCATCGACTCAACTAACCATCGTAAACGACCGGATTTCATTGCAAGAACGGATTCAGATAGAATAGATACATAGACATCCAGGTTATGATTTTGGAGAATCTCAACAATTTCAGAATGTTTCGCTTCTGCAATAGATTCACAATGCATGCAAGAACAGAATCTCTGTTGCTTCCCTGTTTCTATATGTTCAGAATCATTCCGCCATAGCCGAACACCAGTTGCTGCAGCTTCATATGCATAACCAGTATCTATGACATCAAAACCAGTGTAGTAGAGAAGTGGTACTGTGCTCGGAGCTATTTTCCCCAGAGCTAGAGCAAGCCACGAAGCAGGAAGATTGCTTCTGAGAATTATAGAGTCAAGGTCCGTTGAACCAAGATATCCATCAAACATGAAAGCAGCTGCTCGGACACCCTTGGAATGAAAATCATTAATGCAAGATTTGAAGACATCATTGTCTATGTTCTCAGGAATTCTTACTATTAGGCGAGAGGGGTCAACAGTTTCTTTGATTTCATCAACAGTATCCAGCTGATGACGTAATGTTAGAACACTGGCTTGATCATCCAGAGAGGAGAAGGATATTAGGGAGGGGAGTAAGACTGAATCAATATCCCCAAGTCCTGCTTTGTCTATCTCTTCAGGTTTCATGCCAAATGGAAGTGCTGCGATTGTTGGTCTGGAGTTAGATAGGTCTCTTCCTAAAGTTCCATATTGAAGCACCTTCGTATGTGAAAAAATGGGACCAGCAAGCAACGGAGTTTCGAATACTTCAGTACCCATGATGTATTCACCTAATCTTGCAGGACCATCATGTCCGCGCCCAACTCGAAATTCAGTCATTCTCTTCATCTCCATTCTAGACAAGGGGTTCGTACCCTGAGTAACCCTCAGTATCTACTGTTGTTTCAGTCTTGGCGAGTATCATTTCTACACTCTCAAGAGCTCCTATCTTGTATAGTGGACTATTGTTGTTTCCACAGTGATAGGAGTATGTGCACAGAGGACAGCCATCGACTGTATTGCAGTCGCACTTTTCCAATATTGTCTTTGTTCTTCTGAATGCCTCATCTAGTTTTCCAAAGAGCAGTCTTGATGCTCCATTACCTCCAGGGCTACCATCGTAAACAAAAATTATTCCTGAATCGCCCATTGAAACGCCTCCAATCTCACGCGTTCCGCCACCTGTGAGCATATCACTTGATTCGATAAGAACGTGCTCAACTGCGTGGAATGCTCCTCCATACAATCCACTTGGCGTCATTTGGGGACCCCCAAGTGCGGAATATTTCCCAGACACATAATCATTGATGGATTTTACAGGTTCGGGTGCTGTAAAGGCAAATCCTCTGGTCTTGTACGTATAAATCAAAGGTGTAGTCAAATCAGCTCGACCAACAATATTTCCAGTT
>JAUWOU010000095.1 GCA_030612005.1 Candidatus Thorarchaeota archaeon
CGTTGATACCGAAGGGAGAAGTTGATATCCTGATTGGCTTAGAGCCATTAGAGGCACTAAGAGCGGCCTTGGAATTCGCAGGTGACAGAACTGTTGCAATCATCAGTCAGACGAAAATTCCGACTGTCGATGTTAACAATGATGAGCGTGAATATCCTTCCCTTGATAAAATCACAGATTTGTTGAACACACTATGCAAGCAAGTCATTGTCCTAGATGCAGAAGAAATCCTAACTAGAATTGGTTCAGTGAAGATGTTGAATTCCTATATTCTGGGTGCGATGGGAGTCTTGACTCAGAACCCTCTACCATTGAAGATAATCCGAGAATCACTTCAATCCATTTTTGGTTCTAGCTCCGCAAATATTGAAGCTTTTGACGAGGGAGCGAAATTAGTCCAGTAGAGGCTGTGCCCAAATAACAGGTATTTTATTAGTGCTGGCCCGAAAATGAATATTGAACCTCGGTTACACCAGTCAATATAGGGTCGTAAGAAAACATGCGTTGGAGAAAAAGAACCAAAACCATTGATGACGTTTCAGTGGAAAAGCTGTTTGACGACTTTGTTCATGTTCATGTTGAAGAGGATAGTAAACATGTGAATGACATTGATGATGATGAATATGTCAGTATGATGCTCAAGAAGGATGCTAATAGAAAATTAGAGAGGTTGAAGAGAAAACCAATTTCAACAGAGCACGATGTAATGCAGAGAAAGTCAGAAGATTTGGAAGCTTACTTCCCAAGTATCGAGATTGATGAAATTATTCGACCGCATAATGAACCGGAACTAGAAGAAAATGAAGGCCCTGTTGAAAAAACGATGCACCCAGAAGATGAAGCAATGGTTGAAGAGATTATGAGATCTCAGAGTATTGAAGATATACCTGCCCTAACTGGGAGAATGAAAGTAGCTGTAGAATTCGTCCAATGGGAAATGGGATCCAGCATATCAAACAAAAAGCGCCAGAAATCCTAGAATAGCATGGGAAAGGCGCAAACTCAATCAACTTATTCTAATAGTAGATATTTTATTGGCATTTACACGGAAACGGATAGGTAGGATACGGCATGTGGAAGAGGAAGAAGAAAAACACCATGGAAGATGTTTCCGTAGCAGAACTTTTTGATGACTTTGTCAATCTTGATGTAGACAAAGACAGTAAACGGACAGAGATGAACGATGAAGATTATGTTTCTATGATGCTAAAGAAAGGTGCAAGAAGAACAATTGACAAGCATAGAAGAAACGAACCAGTCGACCAATCCCCTAAGAAGAAATCAAAGCAACCTGTTATTTCTGAAAAGATGTCTACTGTCAAACGCTGCCAGAACTGCTATTTCTCTGTGCAAGAGAAAAAACTCAGTGGCTCTTACTGGTGCCATTGCACAAACATCGGTAGGTCGACTAATGTCGTTAGTAAGGGGTCATGGGTAAAGAGCCAATTGAATCTGCCCTGCTGGAAACCTACTCAGGATTAAGTCGCATCACATCTCAGTCTTCTTACTCTCTGTAATCCTACGGGCTTCGTTCCACATACTCTCTGCAAGAACCGTGAACATGTCTGCCACTCCATCTCCAGTTTTTGCGCTACTCTCCATATACAAGAAACCATTGTCCTCAGCCCAGCGCTTAGCCTCATCCGAGGGAACTGCACGGTCCGGAAGGTCTGTCTTGTTTCCAACAATGAGCGCGGGAACTCTTGTCCCAATCGAATCGTCAGCTTCCTGCACCCATTTGGACATCTCGGTGAAGGAACGCCTTCTCGTAACGTCGAAGACCAGGATAACTCCTGCCGCTCCACTGTAGTACATCTTACGCACCGCCTTGAATCGTGCCTGTCCGGCAACGTCCCAGGCTTGAATTTTAATTCCAGTTGAGTACTCAGATTCAGGAGGTGAGATATGAGTGAGTTTAACGGCGAATTGTGAGCCGATCGTGGTCTTGTAGTCTTTTTCGAAAGTTCCGGTAACGTAGCGATTGACTAGCGTGGTCTTCCCAACAGCACCTTCACCTATGACCATTAATTTGAAGAGATATTGATAGGAGTCTGTGGCTGTACCTGGGCGTGGTGGTTTTGGACGCCGGTTCTTAATGTCAGTAACAAAAGCACTCTCAGTATCTGAAATAACTGCGACAACAGTAGTTTCTGCAGTTGTGGGTTCTTCTGCAATGAGAGCTGCCACATCGTCAATCTCAGTCATTGCGGAGGTAGCCTCTTCAGCTCCAAAGAGCTGGTCAAGGAGTGCCTCTGCAGCCTTTAGTGAGTCCCCACTATCTTCGCTCATAGTGGTTTCAAGGATTTTGTGGGCAGTTTCCTTCTGTTCAACATCGCTGAAACCGGTGCCTACAACAGAACCAAAGGGTGAATCATCTTGAATAACGACTTCGTCTGGACTACTGAAATCAACAGGTTCGATTGGCACAGGAGCGATATCTGCAGGAGCTGCAACAGCAATTCCTTCTTCAACAAGGATTGCAGTTTCAGGAGTTGTGACCTGCTTCAATTGTCCATTGGCGTCTGTCCACATCAGAACAATGGGGCGAACAATGACTGTACCTTCTGATTTGGGCATAAGGCGAACATCAATGCTTTTACTCTCACCAGCAGCAAGGTCGAAACGTAGTTGCTGTGGTTCTACATCCATGTTATCTTTTGGAAAGTGATAGATCTTACCAGCGATACCATTGACAGGCTCATCGCTGATATTGTAGACAGTAATCTTGCCGGTTAATTCAGTTCCGGTCTTTGCATCAGAACTGACCTCAAAGTTTGGAATAATCTTATAGAGTCCCTCTATGACCTTAAGGGGACCATCAGAAACACCGACCTGTACTTCTTTGCGTCCATCGCCTCCAGCATCTCCAACATTGATGGAGAGAATCTTCTTACCAATATCTACAGTTGCTAATTCGATAAGGTCCGCCATGTATAGATTGTAGAATTTAATCTGGTGGTCTTTTGTGGATATTACAACTTCATCCAGGTGATCTGCGTTGATTTCTTCGATACGGATTGATAGAGCATTAACATTATCCAATGTTGAGAAGAGGTCGAACTTACTCTCTTCGTTTCGGTATACTCGGATTGAGCCATCTCTGGTGACAACACCAAGTTCCATCTTACGGTCTCCAAGAATGTCACCTGAGTCAAGAGATACAACTGGTGAAGGTAGCTCTAAAGCCTCAATTTGCTCTAATGTGCCGTTTTTCACTTTGAAGATTCGTAATGTATTGTCCCGATTGCCAGTGACTATTTCTTCAATCTCGTCACCAATTACGTCACAGGTTCCAATGGCCAGAGGCATGTCATCGAGCTTGTGCATACAGAATTGAGTGATATTATTGTCAGTGTCCATCTTGAGGATTCGAAGGGTTCGGTCACTTCCACCAACAAGAATCTCGTTTTTGTCATCTCCAGTGACATCAGTCACATAGACGGTTGTAACGAACTTGTGAACCGCAAATTCTCCAATGACCTCTAATTGACCACTTGGAGCATATCTAAAGACTTGAACAGTCCCACCTTCTCCAGGAGATTCGGATGAACTAAGAGCCCGACCCACAATTATTTCCATCATACCGTCGTTATTAGCATCAGCAATCTTGATAGACAAGATGCTTCCACCCACATCGTGCTGAGCAAGGAATGCTATCTCGGTCTTATTTGCATCGTATAATCGGATGACTCCGTCACGTCCACCGGTACAGAGTTCAGCAGTTCCAGAACCGGTTATATCGCCAACAGCTATCGCGCTGGTGCTCTCATCGTCGTCAATCTCGAATAGAATTTTTGGTGAGGTCAAGTCAATTACCTTCCGGAGTTTGTGAACAGGCACTTTGTACAGTCAATATCGAATCAATATACCCAAATATCAGTACCTAATACTATTAAGACTGGTTCGGGTGCCTATTTTTACTTTGTGCGCTCAGCCTCTATCACTTTAAGAAGCCTTGTTTACAACATAGTATTTAACAGAGTGCTCATCTAAGGCAATACTTGGATGAAAAATGGCCAAACTCTCAGTTCGTAACCTCTCAAAATCATACCCAAATGGGGATTCAGGCGAAACTGAAGCCTTGGATAATATTACTTTTGATGTGGAAGAGGGCGAATTGTTGAGTATTCTTGGTCCGAGCGGTTGTGGGAAGACAACTTTGCTAAAGATCATTGCTGGATTGTTAGAACCAGATGAGGGAGAGGTTCTCATAGATGGCAAAGTAGTAGAGCCAGGACATAATCGTGTCGGATACATCTTTCAACAAGAGTCACTATTTCCGTGGAGGACAGTTAGACAAAATGTTGAGTTTGGTCTTGAAGTTAGTGGGATGCCAGTAGAAGAAAGAAAAAAACGAACAGATGAAATTCTCAAAATTGTAGGAATGGAGGGTCTCGATGACCATTTCCCCCATGAGGTGTCTGGGGGACAAGCACGAAAGACGGAGATGGCACGTAGTCTAATTCTCTCTCCAGACATTCTTGTCGCTGATGAGGCACTCTCAAATCTAGATGCGCAGACTAGAAATCACCTCCAAGAGGAATTTCTCAGGATTCAGGAGATAACAGGGTCAACCATTCTCTTCGTTTCACACAATGTAGATGAAACCGTGTTCCTATCTAATCGTATACTTATGTTAAGCAATATTCCAGCCAAAGTCATTGCTGAGTACAAATTGGATCTCCCAAGACCAAGAACTCGAACTTCACAGGCATGTCTAGCGTATAGAAGCCAAATACTAGATGTTCTCCGTGTGGAGCAAGAGAAGGCAATGAGCTTAACTAGACAGAAACAGTCTGCCTCCATTTGATAAGATACTTTTCAATATACAAGAAAGCGTAGGTTATCAAAAATCCGATGAAACCTATGAGTAGCATGCCTGTGATCACTTCACCAGTTCTACCAACCTGCCACATAATCCAGATCAGGTACCCTAGACCGACACTACCTCGCAACATTTCTGCTGCTACAAGGCACATGTATCCAATCCCAAATCCAATTCGTAGACCAGCAAATATCTCAGGACCTGCAGAAGGAACTACGACCTTCGCAAGTATCTGACTCTCACTAGCTCCGAGCGTCTTGGCTGCATCAATGTGAACGAGTTCTGTCCGTTTTACTCCCGTGGTTGTATTGATCAGAATCGGGAAGAATGCACCGACCCAGATAATGAATGACTGAGCACCTACGATATTAGCCGGAAACATGAGTAAGGAGATTGGTATCCAAGCAATTGGGGGAATAGGTCTCATTGCTTCAACGACGGGTCCTAAAATCGAATCAACAAGACGGTAACGTCCAATAGCAATACCGAGGGGAATAGCCGTTAAAGCAGCAGCAAGGAAACCAATGGTAACTCTGTATACGCTGGCAACAATATGCTCGGTCAAGTAGGTGCCTTGACTATCGCCTTCCAGCATGAGCCTCATGAACGCCTGAGCAACATCAAACAGTGAGATGCGAGTAAGGCTAGCAATCAGGTACCAAATAGTAAGAAGAATGACTGCAGGGATTATTATTTTCAGGAATGTCCATTGAAGAATGTCACGTGGTGCCTTTGTCCTCGTAAATCTCTTGGCAGTTGTATCATCTTGTTGTATTTCGGATACTGACATTCTTCTCGTCACTAGAGTGCTCTGTCCTACTTTTCTGTCTGCCGTTTCATACAACACTATGGTATGCTATCAATGAAAGTAGTATTGAGAAATCCATCCAGAAATGCTGATGTATTCAACGGGATTTTGTCAGCCAAGAGCTGATTTTCATGGATCAGAAAATCAAGATACATTTCAATACCAGTTCGATTCAAGTTGAAATCATAGATGATATTGTTGAAAGCAGTAGTCACTGGAGTCAAATCCATTTCCAGCCATTCTACAGCAATTGCAATTGCTTCAGTAGGATTGTTTACAATCCACTCTTCCGCTTCAGCATGAATATCAATGACCTTCTGTACAATGTCTGGGTGACTTGCAAGGAAGCTATTTTCTGATGCAACAACACAACAAGGATGATTTGGCCAGATATCACCGGATTGAATTAGAGGTACAGCCTTTCCTTCATACTCGGCTAATGCATTGTAAGGTTCCCAAACTATGAAAGCAGGGTCGCTAGCAGTGAGCGAGTCAGCCATTGCAGCTGGAATAGTAGTGTACGCGGTAATATTGCTGAATGAAAGACCAGCCTGGGTCAAAGCCAACCGGAGAAGGGAGGTCTGGACTGTAGCTGGACCTGGGGTATGTACTCCTTTCCCAACCAGATCAGCTACCGTTGTTACATGGCCAGCATCATACTCTGTTTTTGAAACCATGATTGTAGAGCCTTCCAAGTTTACTGCAGCTAATATCGTGACAAGAATATCTTGGTTGATACGTTTCACCAGTGCCGGTGCGGCACCGAGATAACCCATATCGATTTCGCCAGTTAGAAAACCGTCCATCTCATATGCACCATTACCAAATTCAACAAGATCAACAGTGATGCCTTCTCGTTCAAATAGCCCATTCACTAGGGCTACACGTAAAGCAAGCTGATGCAGATCTTTGGAAAGATAGCCGATTCTCACATCAGGAGGGGGAGCTGGATTCCATACTGCGATGAATCCAAGTGATACTACGACGATTACAATGACTGAAAGTCCAATTGCTTGATTTCTCTCCATAGACTGCAACTTCAAATGGATTTGCTCTTCGTCACATATTAGGATTGAGTTGTGTACTTCCTTTCAAACATCAAGTTGATTAGTCAGATGCACCATGATTTTGTCATGTCACTCAGAGAACGAATACCTGAACAATTGAAGATTGGAGAAGACATTATCTCGATTGCAATAAAAACCGATGTTGAAGTTTTTCCAACAAGTGAGTATGTTCTCCTTGAAATCTCGAATAAGGCAGGTAGGATCTTTATACCAAAGATTGTGAGTACACTTCGAAATCTTGTGAAGGAAGAGCAGAGAATGGTCGCAATCCGAGGTTTTGGATTCAAGGGTATCGGTCTTGCAGTCCGAGTGGCTCACGAACTCAAACTTGGAGAGAAGAAGTTCACGTATGAGATGACCTTTGACACATTTGATGCTGCAGATCCAGAAGCACCGGGTCCAGTAACTAGCATCCAGATTATAGTACTCCCACCAGAGTGAATATGATTCAGATGACTCACCAGGAGTTGAATGGCTTCATTGGTAAGCTTCAAGAGGATTCAATCAATGAATTGATTATTCCTCTAAGAGAAATTCTATGGAGTATGGGTGAGTGAAAGGTAAACTGCTGGCATTCTTAATTGTACTGTCACTTTTTGTAACGGTAGTGAGTGTTGGAAACCCAGCACATTCTTTTGTTGAAGAGCCTGGAGGACCAACTAGGATATTGAATACAAGTCAAACCGACCCACGAATTGTTATTTCTAGTAATGCAGAACTGGCTGAACAAAGTAGCTCGGGTGTAGGAACAAGAAATGATCCCTATATCATCGAGGGCAAAATTATCAATGCATCCACCTGCGTTTACATCTATGATACAACAGCATTTTTTGTTATCCGTGATTCTGAGTTCATTTATGATACTTCTGAATTTGTACCGGGAGAAACATCTTCCATTCTTTTGTTACGAGTCAAACATGGAATAATCGAGAACTGCCATATACGTGGAGGAGATGTTGGCATTGAAATACGAAATTCAACTGACTGTTCAATCATCGACAGCATCGTATATGATGCCTACAATGGAATTGTGCTAGATTCTTCAAACAACAACACGATTGTTAATTGCAGTATTTTTAGTAATTCTATGGGAGTGATGATTATAACTTCAAATTTCTGTAATATCATCGGAACTTCAATCTATTCTAACAGTCATCAAGGTGTGTATGTATCGATATTTAGTGAAAATAATACGATAGCTGGAAACTCAATTGGATGGAACGCATTTCAGAACGCTCAGGATAATGGAGTGAATACTACGTTCACAGATAGTATCAGGTTTGGCAATGAATGGTCAGATTACAACGCTTCCGAGAACTATGCGATTCCGGGGTCAGGAAATTCAATTGATACTTTTGCTTCTCAATTGACTGATTCAGTAAGACCAATAATAAATGAGCTCCCAGATTTAGTAATTGAAGTCGATATTGATGGAAATACACTAACTTGGGTCCCAAGCGATAGATTTCTTCTCAGATATGAAATCTTCCTGAACAATTTTCCAGTGGAACTTGGAACCTGGGATGGTAGTGCTATTACATTTTCATTGGATGGTTTAGCAATAGGAACTCATGTTTTCAGAATCAATGTGATAGATGGTGCGGGAAATATTGCAAGTGATGTAGTTGAAGTTTCAGTGATGTCCTTCATCCTTGGAGGTATAGGAACCGAGCTTGTAATGCTCGCTTCGGGAGTTACGGTTGTAATCTTCCTATTAATAATCATCATCATTAAGAAATTACCTTGATTTCTAGTAGGTTGCTACGATACGAACTTAATTAATCGATTTTTGAAAAGATAGATTCATTCTACTATAGGTTGGTGCGAATGACATTGCGTCGAAAGGGATTGAATTTACTACTCATCATTACAGTGCTTTCATTGCTCATGCTTAATTCTTCAAGCCTCTCAGGAACTCCGGAACTCGGAACTATAGAGCCTGCTGCAATCACACAAACATACACCCTTCACGATCCAATCCATATCGATGGAAATGCGGATTTCCTATCTCAAACTTCTAGTGAGGGTTGGCAAGGCGATGGGTCTCCTGGAAACCCAATCATAATTACAGGCTACAGCATTTCAGCGGCCGAACATATGCTAAGAGTAGAGAACTCAGACTTGCATTTCGAATTCATTGATAACCAACTGGATGGTCTATCGTGGGTTTGGTGTGGTATTGCCATAATCAATTCTGCGAACGGCGTCATCAAAGATAATTATGTGCGAAGAGCCGCGGCCGGTATCCATGTTGTCACCGTTGAGAACTATACTATCGAAGGTAACGAAGTTCTTGACAGTGAGTATGGAGGAATAATTGTAGAAGATGGCTCCGTGAATGTCACAGTGAAAAATAACATAGTCTATGATAATCGGGAATATGGAATTCATATCGGTAATCCCTATGGTTCTACTGTCAGTCACGATGTCACAATTGTTGAAAATACTGTGTTTGAAAATAGTCCGGGTGGAATTCGACTTCTTGAAGCCGATGGATGCATTGTTGGTGACAATGAAGTCTACAGCAACACTCTCAATGGAATCGATGTGGAATCAGGGTCTCATCATATCATCTACAACAACATCACAGATTGCATCGCGGGTATTTTGATATCAGAAGGCAACTGTACAATTACACATAATGAGATATCAAATGTTGAGTATGCTATTTCAGTTGGAACAGAGAATAACACAATCTCAAAGAACTACCTGACAAACAATGAAAAGATTGGAATACGGTTCTACCATTCAGATCATACTGGATTTAGTGGGTCAAACAATCGTGTTACTGGGAATATCATTGCGAACAACTCGAGATGGGGTTTGGAATTCACTACAAATGCTGATGACAATGTGGTTCAAAACAACTATTTCTTCATGAACGGTGAAACATGCCAAGCTACCGATGATGGAGAGAACAACTTCATCGATGCAAATTACTGGGATGATTGGATTTCTCCTGATGCTAATAATGACAGTATAGTTGATGTGCCATACTCGATTGAGGGAGATACAGAAAATAGCGATCTTCATCCAATGACCATTCCGGACAAGTCACTTTCACCCTGGTACATTGAAGAAACCACCACAACTACTGAAACATCTAATGGTGAACCTATACCTATGGATCCGTTACTAATCGCAGTGGGAGTTTCGGTAGTAGTCATCATCTTAGTTGTCGCGATTTTCGTGAGAAGGAAATGATTTCCAATCTTTGCAATCATCTATGAAGACCACGCCAGTAAATACATAAGTATCTCATAGGCTGCAAGCGATGAAATCACCCTGTAGGTGAATTTAACAATGAGTATGGACTTTGCTAAAGGAATTACTGCATTTCGCTGGCATGGAAGAGGTGGCCAAGGAGTCGTAACTTCCAATCAAATGCTAGGCAAAGCCGCTCTTGCAGAGGGTAACTATATCCAGGCTTTCCCCGAGTTTGGGCCTGAAAGAACTGGAGCCCCGGTAAGAGCGTTTTTGAGAATCAGTAAGGAACCCATCCAAGTGTACGCCCAAGTGTACATACCGGATGTTGTGGTCTGTATCGACCCCACCTTACTTGAAGTTTTGAATCCAGCCGAGGGATTGAAGACTGAGGGAACTCTAGTACTCAACACAGAAAGTGACCCGAAAGACATCCGAGACCGATTTGGTTTCAAGGGTGGAAAGGTGGTCACAGTTGATGCAAGCACTATAGCCATGGAAGTCATGGGACGTCCATTTTACAATATGCCAACCATGGCCGCTGCAGTTTCTGCCACAGGTGTAGTGGAAATTGACACAGTGATTGGAGAAGTCCTCAATCGTTATCCTGGCAAGGTTGGAGATTTGAACAAGGTAGCAATAGAGAGAGCTGTTAAGGAGGCTCAAATCGGATGAGTGAAAAATTCAATGAGATCCCGATGGCCGGCAACATCGTTGAACCCGGCAATGCAGAGAAGTACAAGACTGGTGGTTGGCGCGCTGAAAAGCCGATCCATAACCCCGAGGCTTGTCTCTGGATAAAGAACGGTACTTGTGGACGTTGTTGGATATTCTGTCCGGACATGTCAGTGATTTTGACTGAGAAGAATGGAAAGTACTCTTACGAATTCAACTACGAGTACTGCAAAGGTTGCGGTATCTGTGCCGCCGAATGTCCCACCCAGAGTATTCACATGGAGAAGGAGTGATTGCAAATGACCATATCAAAAGACAAGATCAAAATTGAGGGTCTAACAGGCGATTCAGCCATTGCACATGCACTCAGGCAGGCAAACTTGGATGTTCTCGCAGCTTACCCGATTACTCCTCAGACTATTATCGTTGAAGATTACCAACGCTTCGCAGCTGATGGTGAAATCAATGCAGCAGTCATTCCCGTAGAGTCTGAACACTCTGCGATGAGTGCTTGTGTGGGAGCATCGGCAGTCGGAGGAAGAGTTGCTACAGCTTCTGCTTCTGCAGGACTTGCCCTAATGTGGGAAATTCTGTACGTTGCAGCATCAATGAGGATGCCAATCGTCTTCACAGTTGCAAACAGAGCACTCTCAGGACCAATCAACATTCATAATGATCATAGTGACGGAATGGGAATGCGAGACAGTGGGTTCATTCAACTCTACTGTCAAAGCTGCCAGGAAGCCTATGACACTACCCTGATGGCATTCAGATTAGCAGAGCATCATGATATACTCCTACCTGTAATGGTGGGAATTGACGGCTTCATCCTAAGCCACAATGTCGAGAGAGTAGAGATGCTTCCAGACGATGAGGTTGAGAAGTTCGTTGGAGTGAGAGCTCCAGTTGACCCGCTCGACCCCAACAATCCACTCACCATGGGACCCTTAGCCTTGACTGACTACTACTTTGAATTCAAGGAGCAGCAGGACCGAGCTATAAACAGAGTACCTAAGGTGTACAAGGAAGTTGAGGCAGAGTTCGAGAAGATCACAGGGCGCAAGTACGGTCAATTTGAGACCTACAAGACCGAAGATGCAGACATCATCATAATTGCAATGAGCACTATGGGAGGAACTGCCAAGGTCGTCGCCGATGTTCTTAGAGAGAAGGGCGAGAAAGTCGGTGTTATCCGGCTCAAGATGTTCCGTCCATTCCCAGCTGAAGGAATTGCTAAGGCTGTTGGAAATGCCAAGGCAGTAGCTATCTTCGAGAAGGCTATGTCCTTCGGTGCAGCCGCTCATCCTCTGGCTATGGAGGTTAGAACTGCGCTATACGAATCCAAAGAGCGACCAATGATTCTCGACTTCGTTGTCGGACTCGGAGGCCGTGATGTGCCCCCAACAACCTTTGTTGAGGGTATCGAGAAAACAAAGGAGTACCTCAAAGCAGGTAAAGCTCCAAAGTACGAAACACTGGGGGTTCGCAAATAATGACAGCAGATAAACCAGCAGTATCAATCAAAGACATGCTAAAGGTAGAGCCAATTCTGACTTCCGGTCACAGAATGTGCGCCGGATGCGCAGCGCCGACAATCGTCAAGCTGATGGGAATG
>JAUWOU010000207.1 GCA_030612005.1 Candidatus Thorarchaeota archaeon
TATTGCTAATAGCTATGTTAATGGTTCGTATTGACAAACTACAAAAAGATTATGGACTATCCACAATAGTTCAGTTTATTTGAAATAGACTTACCTGAAAAATAGATTCAATAGGTGTGGAAGAATGAACTTCAAGAATGTCTTACTAATATCTGCACATCCAGATGATGCAGAAATCGGAGCTGGAGGAACCATAGCTTTCCTCTCAAACCGAGGTGCAGAAATTGATCATCTTGTTTTTAGTAGATGTACAAAGAGCTTGCCTGAAGGATATACAGTTGAAGGACTACTTGATGAATGTCGAGCTGCGGACAAGAAACTTGGTATTCGCAATACTAAGATTCTGGATTACCCTGTTCGAAGGTTCAATGAACATCGCCAAGAGATTCTAGATATTCTATGGCAAAAACGTCAGGAAAATTATGACTTGATTATATGTCACTGGCCAAATGATACTCACCAAGATCATCAACAATTGGCCAATGAAGTTGTACGTGCTTGGAAACGAGCCGTCCCAACAATTCTGTTTTATGAGATTCCAGCAAATTGTTTGGGATTTGCTCCAAATTACTTCTTCATACTATCAGAAAAAGAGGTTGAAATCAAGCTCGCGGCACTAAATGAATATCAAAGTCAAATTGTACGTACACCGGAGTATTTCTCATTGGATAAATTCCGAGCTGTTCTCACCCATACCGGAATGCTTGTTGGTGAGAAATATGCTGAAGGATTTGTCATGCATACTAGTACCGTTCGGTAGCATTGATTGCCTGAAGACTTTCATGTTGAAAATAACAAAAGCTCTTAAACTGGAAAATGAGAGTTCTGCATGCACAACCGGAGGAATCAATAAGTTTGTTCGTTTCAATCGTTACTGGAACAAGACCACAGATAATCAAGTCAGCACCTGTGATTCATGCTCTGAAACAGCAAGGTATCAATTATGAATTCGTACACACAGGACAACATTATGATTTTGAACTAGCTCAGACTTTTGTCAATGATTTCGAGCTCACTGAACCGGTCAATCTTCATGTAGGGTCTGGGGATTATTGTTTCCAAGTTTATGCTACTATTGACCGCTTGTCAACCCACTTTAAAAAGAAACGACCAGACATCATGATTATACCAGGAGACACTACCTCTGCGTTAGGTGCATCTCTTGTTGGTTTCAAAATGGAAATTCCTGTGTGTCACCTAGAGTCTGGTCTAAGACGATACGACCTTACAGTGCAAGAGGAACTAAATAGAAGATTAATTGACCATGGTTCTTCAGCTCTCTTTGCCCCAACACCAGTAGCTGCAAAGAATCTTGAAGCTGAGCAAGTACAGGGAAATGTGTACATGCTTGGGGACACTATGTATGATGTGCTCAAGAATCGAATGAACATCTTCTTAGAACCCAAATTTCAGGAAAAGGTGCTCTCTAAATACGATGTATCAATTGGTGATTATACAATAATGACTTTTCACCGAAGAGAGCACGTTGATCTCAAATCCAATCTAGAACAAATCGTCAACGCAGTAAATCAGCTTGAGTTCCCAATTATTTTCTCAATGCACCCACGGACAAAGAAGAATCTCATTGATTCAAATCTTGAGTTCAATAATCCAAATCTGCGAGTTGTAGCTCCACTTCCTTATGATGAATTCATGTGCCTGATGGCAAATGCAGGTCTTGCAATTTCAGACTCTGGAGGAATACAGAAGGAAAGTTACATTCTCGGAACTCCACTTGTATCACTTCACAATTGCACTGAGTGGGTTGAAACTTTAAAATACGGAAAACACAGATTGGGTGAGCTAACAACCAGTCGAATTGTGAATGATTGTCGAGACCTTTTTGGTAAGAGATATCAAAGTGATCCATCGGTATATGGAGATGGAAAATCTGCGGAAAAAATACCCCCTATTCTTCTATCTGGAGAAGTACAAATTCCAACAAAGTTCCGATACTAGAAGAATACAAATAGAGTCGATAACTGTTGGTCAAGCATAGGGGTTAGAACACACTAAGATTGTTTACAAAAAACAAATTCTATTATGCACTATGTGTTCAGGGAAAATATCAGGTGGAACAACTCATGGTTTTTGAATCATCCAACTCCAAGATAGTATGTACAATTGGACCAGCATCTAAATCTAAAGAAGTGCTGGCTAGAATGATTAAGGCAGGAATGGATGTTGCAAGACTTAATCTCTCACATGAAGATCACAAGACAGGAAAGGTCACTTTCGATACGATTCGGTCAGTAGATGATATGATACCAATTCTTTTCGACCTTCAAGGACCAAAGATACGAATTGGTGACATGGAAGAACCCGCAATCCTTGAGTCAGGTCAGGAATTCATTCTCTCAACTGAGAAATTCGTAGGAGATCACACCCGAGTTTCGATCTCACATGAGGAATTACCAAAGGATGTCAAAAAGGGAAATATCATTGCATTAAATGATGGTATTGTAAGACTGACTGTCAAGTCAATAAAAGGAACCGAAGTGCTTACAGAAGTAACACATGGAGGCCCCATTTCAAGTAGAAAGGGAGCCAATATTCCAGGCATTAAACTCTCATGCAAGGTTCCAACTGAAGAAGACCTTAGAGACCTGGATCTTGCTGCAGAACTTGAGCCAGATTTTGTTGCGCTCTCATTTGTCACAGAAGCGGATGATGTTAAGAAACTTAGAGGGGCTATGGATTCAAAGGGATTGGAAGATTCTGACATCATTAGCAAGATCGAGCATACTCTCGCAATCAAGAATTTTGATGAAATCCTGAAAGCATCAGATGGTGTTATGATTGCTAGGGGCGATCTGGGAATAGAGGTGCCAATTGAAGAAGTCCCTATATTACAGCGTGACATGATTAAGAAAGCCAATGTGTGGGCAAAACCTGCTATAGTTGCAACGCACATGCTAGAATCAATGACTGATGATATAATGCCAACCCGAGCTGAAGTCAGTGATGTTGCACACGCTGTACTTGACCGTGCGGATGCTGTCATGTTGAGCGCAGAAACTGCGGTTGGTGTGGATCCAGTAGGCACCGTAGCAATGATGGAGAGAATCATCAGACGTGCAGAAAAAGCACTCCCTCATGTTGACCCACTTTCAGTCACATCACCCAGAAGAATGATTGTTGAAGTGATTGGAAATCTAACCTATAATGCAGTCAATCTCATCCCAGATAAAATAGACGCAGTAATTACTGCAACAAGAAGTGGTTACACTGCGAAGTGGATATCCAAATTTAGACCGCCCGTTCCTGTCTTCGCTGTAACTTCTAGCAACAAAATCTCTAGAAAATTACGATTACTCTGGGGAGTACACCCAATCACACAGGAACAGCACTTGGATAATGTCGATGAGCTTGTTCAGGCATCAACACAGATTGTCTATGACCGAGGATTCATTGACAAGAACAAAGATATTGTCTTCACTTCAGGAGTACATATGATTCCAGGTCGAACTAATGTTGTGGGTGTCTTTCATGTAAAGGACTTGTTAAGTTAGAGTCAATCTTCCGATTCGGTTGTAGTTGAAGGCCTGTTTTTTGATACGACTTCAACAATATTCACTTACACTACAATTCCTTTCTATCAAAATCCTTTTCAATAAACTTTCGTGACCCCCCAATTGCATAATGGATTGTTTAGAAGAGTGTCGATTTTATGGTTACAAAAATTGTTGTAATTGGTTTAGGGTATGTTGGTATACCCTGTGCTGCGCTTCTGGCTGATGTAGATGGTCACGATGTGACTGGGCTTCAACGAAAATCTAAACGATCAGGATGGAAGATCGATGTTCTAAATAGTGGAAAGTCACCTATCGAAGGCATCGAGCCAGGTTTAGATGAACTAATTTCAAAGGTTGTCAGTAAAGGTACCTTCAGAGCCACTGATGATATTAATATTTTGAAAGAAGCTGATGTAATACTCATTGATGTTCAGACACCAACGGATTCACAAAACATGCCACAGTATGTTTCACTACGAGAAGTAAGCAAGAACATTGGTCAGCGTATTAAGAAGGGAGCATTAGTTATTGTAGAGTCAACCGTTGCTCCTGGGACTACACAGCATGTTGTTCAGACAATTATTGAGAAGGAGTCTGGCCTCAAATGTGGTGTAGATTTTGATCTTGCCTTCTCATATGAACGAGTTATGCCTGGAAAATTGCTTGAGTTCATTGTAAATATGCCACGCGTCGTTGGTGGTACTACTCCAGAGGCAACAAAGAGGGCAATGGACCTCTACTCGACCATTGTTAAGGAAAAAATATACACTACGGATACACTTAGTGCAGAACTATCGAAAACAATAGAAAACGCCTATCGAGATGTTAACATTGCTTTTGCAAATGAAATGGCATTGGTTTCTGAGAGTCTTGGAGTGAACATCTACGAGATTATCGAATTGATAAATGCCAGACATGATAGACACATGCACATGCCCGGAGCTGGAGTTGGTGGGCATTGTCTTCCTAAAGACCCCTGGCTCTTAAGATATGGTCTTTACGAGTATGGCACATGGAAAGTAGAACCGGAATTCATCTCAATTGCGCGTAGAGTGAATAATCACATGCCTGTTCATATGGCCGATTTGGTTGAGAATGCTCTTCAAGCCAAGGGAGTTTCAATACAGGAAGCTACAGTCACAGTCCTCGGAATAGCATATCTTGAAGATTCAGATGATACAAGAAACACTCCAGCAGCAGTTCTATCAGCAGCCCTTCAGAGTAGAGGTGCTACTGTGCGATTACATGACCCCTACGTCAAAAAGTGGGAGTTTGGTTCACAAGAGGTTGAAACAGATATAATGGCTGCAGCTAAAGACTCTGACTGTCTTGTACTTGTAACCAAGCATTCTGAGTACTTCTCATTAAATCTGGATGATATTCAGAAAGTTATGAGAACCCCAACCATTGTAGATGGTAGAAATGTCTTTGATATGAAAGCCCTAGAGGACAAGGGATTCGAATATCGCTGTGTAGGTAAAAGTGGAATTAAGAGAATAGATTAATTGTAATTGGGAAAAGAACACTGGTTGTTAAT
>JAUWOU010000039.1 GCA_030612005.1 Candidatus Thorarchaeota archaeon
GGTCTACATGATCCTTACTGCTGTTGATGATGACGACTATGAACACACCCCAGAAGAAGATGAATCTGGTCCAAGTTTTATCGGAGGTGTGTAGAAAAATGGCTGGCTCCAAGAAAAGAAAACCACGTGTCAAAGATATGGAAGTCATTGAAGACAAGAAGATGATCAAGCTTCTGATGGAGCCTACTCGCGCGAAAATCGTCTTTGATTATCTAGTCAAAGGTTCTATGACAGTGAAACAGCTTGCAGGTGTTACAGGAAAGAATCCTGGTACAATCCTGCATCACATTCAGAAGCTGAAAGAAGTTGGTCTTGTTTTTGAAGAACGGACCGAGGCAACCCGGACTGGTATTGTCCAACGTTACTATCGTGCATCTGCACGTGAATATCGGATGGGCATCAGTGAGATGGTGCAAGCCACTGGGGATGATGCCACAAAACGCCTGAAGTCCATAATTACTAGCCTATCAGTCTATGGAATTGACGTTCCAGAGCGTCAGATTGGTGAGGCAGTGGGTCTATTGACGGCGATGATAAATCGTGAGAACGAAATCAGTTCTCGCAATCTTATCGAGAAAGAGGACGAGTATGATAAACTCTCATCCTCAGATAGAGGTGATGTATCGCGAATCATGCGTCGCTTTGTTCTGGAAGAAGATTCGCAATATATAGAGCTTCGAGAGAAGTGGACTGCTTTTCTTAGGGCCCATCGAACAGGTGTATAAATTGAGTAACTATCAAAGAAATACAAATCTTGTAATTTGTATATTTGCCGTCCTAGTAATTGGTGCCATTTCAGTAGGGCTCATATCCTACTATGGGTCCAGTACTTGGAATTGGAACCCCGCTACCATAGACTTCTCTTTCGAAGCTGATGTTGGCGCTACTAACGAAACCGTGACCCTTGATATTGACATTGCAACAGGTGGTGTCAATATAGTGTTTGTCGATAACGAGTCACTACTATACCAGATTGATATCGAGGTACTTAACACGACCCTTGAAACGGATGGAAATCCCGCAGTTACTTTCGTCAGTAACACGATTAGGCTAGATTATACTACAGCTGGTGTGAACATCACACTGGGTAGTGGTGTCAACTACACAATCAATGTTGATGTGACAACTGGTGGTATTGCCGCTGTACTGGGTGCTGGCGCACACGTAGGTGATGTTACTCTTGGAACTACTACTGGCGGAGTCAGTCTAATAATGACTGATGATACTGTACTATTAGGAAATGCGACATTCGGCCTTTCAGCCACTACTGGTGGTATCAGCACTCTTGTTGATTTACCCACAGATGTAGGTGGAAGTATTGAGTGTGCAGTAGGAACTGGTGATATTGATATCACCGCTCCAGGTTGGACAATGATAACTGCCAACCATTACGAAACCAGCGACTATGATACTGCATCGCAAACACTAACCATAGTTGTTCAGGTCACTACTGGTGATATTGACGCAATCGTGACATAGTTACTTCAGGAGGGGATATTCCCCTCTCTCCTCTTTTTTTATTGTTGCTACTCTCTTAGAGCTAACAAAATGACTGAAAGCTTCATAGGCAGGAATGACAATATTGTTCGGTGTGACTTATCATGTGGACAAAGTGGATGTTGGCTGTTTCTGGAATTGTTATGATCGCAGGACTCTGTTTCGCAATCATTTTTCCATACTTCCTTCCTCAAGCGATTGAGCCGTTCTTCACTGAGATAACCGGTGGGACTTTTGCAGACTTGACACAAACCGAGATTGGTTTTCACAATCTTCTTTCTGCAGTGATTGGTGGAACAATGTTTGGATGGGGCTTGATGATTGCAATGATGTCTTATAGACTCATGAAAGTGCAAGAGGATTGGATTTGGTCAGTGATTGCTACAAGTGTAATAGCTTGGTATCTGTTGGATACGCTTGGATCCGCATTAGTTGGTAGTTCATTGAATATTCTCTTGAACACATCAATACTGATTCTTACACTACCACCATTAATTGCCAATCGACAGGCTGTTGTAAGTGGATTCAAAAATTCGTCAGGTTAGCCTGATTTTGAAACAGCAATAGCTATTCTCTCAATAAGTTATTAGGTTCTTGCGCTATACTCGCAGTAAGTCTTTGGAGGGTTGGATTTGGATGCATCAACAAGCGATGTACAAAGTGATTATGAATGGATGGAACTTGGGGCAGTTCGGGCTGATCGCCACCAAGTTTTCGTTCTTCTTATTCACGTTATTGCTGCAGTTATTATCTCTGTTCTTAATTTTTCTAATGGTTTACTATCCTGGTTTGTTGGGACTGGTGTAGTGACCCCGGTATTATTGTGTGCAACCGGCCTACTTTATAGGATTCTCACAGGGATAAATTGGTATAGAGATGAGATGGTTCCATATATGAGTAGAACCTTCACGGTCCAAGAATTTGAAACTGATAGATTCTTGAAGTTTATACAAACTCGTCGGTTTATGGTTTTAATTGCCAGCTACATTTCCACAATACTTACTCAGATTGCTTGGTTTAATATTGCAACATTTACTATTCCTTTCCTTGAATCTGCCGGTGCATTCGGAGAACTATTCATTTACCTTTTCATTGGAATGTTTTTCCTCTATGGTCTTTTCCTTGTATTCTGGCTTACAGTTTTTGAGCGTATTTTGAAATCAAAATTCTCAGATGCTAACCAGCTCATTAAATTTGACGAGAATTGGCAAGCCGCAACCAAGGAGGCGAAGGAGAAATCGAAACAGAAATAATCGTCAATGGCTTCTGACACAAACCTTTTATACATAACAGTTTGTCGAACCAACCAACATTTTTGAGGAATAAAAAATGAGTAGCAGACAGACTACACAGAAGGTTCGAGAGTTCGAGATGACCTTAGCGGATGCTGGGCGTCTTGCTGAGTGTCTAAACTCTTTCGACGACTCGGACAGCTGGCCTGGAGGTTTCACCCATGGGAATCCCTTCACAGCAGAGCGTGTGTTCAAGTCTTGGTCCAAAATGAAGAACATCAGAGTTATTGTTGGCTACTCAGAAGACAAGATAGTCGGACATTGCAATATTTCTGATGCCGAGCTTGATTCCGAGGCGGCATACATAGGGTTACTAGGTGTCAATCCCCAGTACCAAGGACAAGGCTATGGTAAGGCGATGCTCATCGAGGCAGCTCAAGCAGCTGCTGATGCTGGAAAAAGGAGAGTTGACCTTCATACGTGGGGTGGTAATTTGAAAGCAATGCCACTCTATAAGCGGGTTGGATACAACTGGGTACCTGGAACAAGGGTACTCATGGAATCACACATTCCTGGTATCCTTGGTGCTGAGATGTTCAGAGAGTTCTTCGAGCGTTATGATTGGTATGATAGTTTCAAAGTGAAAATTACTCAAGATATAGATGACATCGTAGAAGAAGGATTTGGCGTCTTCCGCTATCACTTCGAAGGAAATAATGATGATGTCCTGAACGTCAAAGTTGATCGTGAAGCCAAAGGTATCTGCGGATTCAGCATGACACTTGATGGTAAAACAATATCAGCAGAGGTACGCCCTACCACTCATGTAGGTTTCATCGGTTTGGGTGAAACAGAAATCAATCTCAAAATAAGAAATGAGACCGGGACAAACCTACAGTATTCTATCGAAGCTAACCCAGTTAGGGACATTATCCTGGAGCTCACAGGTGAACGGTCTGGGTCTCTCTTAACAAATGAAGAGATTCATCTCTCTGGCACAATATCGATCAAACCTGAAGCGACTCCACTGGATAAAGAAACCAATGCATTTGAGAAAGCTAAGACTCAGGGAGAGTTCAAGTTAACTCTTGGAAACAGAGAGATCAAACTGTTTTCTGGACTGGTACCTACCGAAACTCTTGCACTCAGTACAGGACCAATGTATCCTTGTATTGCCCCAGGCGAGGAAACAACGATAGGAATTGGTCTTCAAAACAATACCAATGAAGTAGTTCGAGGTGAAATTGCATTTGGTTTTCCTACACGAACAAACATGAAGGTAGACACTATCGAATTCCAAATTGAGCCGGGGAAAGCTACTGAGCTACCCCTAATGATAGCAACTACGGTAAATGATGATAACTCAGTGCTACCTGTCCAACTCAAGATTTCTGTTAACCAGGAATCTGCAATGATTCCTCTAATGGAGAAAACACTCAATATTCCAATCATTGGAGCGTCGGGAGCAGTAGTCTATGAGGGTATTGGAAAGCACTATATCCTGGAAACTGAATCTATCCGTGTTGCTTTGCAGAAGACTCCATCAATGGCTATTACTTACCTGGAGTATAAACCTCTAAACGAATCAATTACTGGATGGGGTTTTCTTCCCGATATTGGCTACCCATTCCCTGGAGAAGGAAGTGAGTGGTATAAAACAGAATTTAAAGTGAGCATGTCCTCTTCAGAAAAGACGGCAGAAATTGAGCTTACAGCAGATTCAACCGAGCGACCAGGTCTCAGATACACTATCATCCATCGCGTTAACAGTGGGTTAAGTCTTCTTGATACTATTGTGAAGCTAGAGAATACAAGTTCTGAAACTATATCCAATCTGGGAGTTAAAACTCATGGGTGGTATAGATTTCTCCCTGATCAAATGCATGTGCCGTTACGAAATCAAATCTATTCTCTTGAAGCTGTGGACTGGGATGGTCGTCGTCAACTACCAATTAGTCCAAAAGAATACCATGAGAATTGGACTTCAACCCAGAAACAGGGTGATGGTCTGATAATTGGACGAATTTGGGAACAACAATTCATCGAAGATGTATCTCTCATGCGCTCAACCAATCAACCTCAATTTGAGTATAAATTACCTGATCTCAAAACTGGTGAAGCAATCCAATTCACTCCTTGCCGAACTATTATGACTGAAGGAAGCTGGGAGCAGATTCGTAATATATGGGCTCGACTCAAAGGTACTTCTGAATCAGTGAATTTGGATGAAAAAATCACTCCACGATCTGACTTGGAATTTGAAATTGTATCCGAAAAATCAAGTGTGCAACGAAGAAAGATCTCACCAATCTTTGTAGATGCAGCAATTGAAAATGAGATGGAGTTCAGGCTGCGCGTAGTTCATGAAAATCCTGTTACCGCAGATTGTACTCTTCGGATGCCCAATGGACTCTTAGTGGATGGAAAAGATGAATTAACGTTCTCTATTGAAGAAGTGAGTATTGACAAACCATTTCATCTTCCTCTCAAGATAACCACGAAGGACGAGAAATCCTGGTTAGCACGAAACGGAGAGATTGTTCTGAAATTCCAAGCTCGTAATGTGCGGCAAACACTGGAAGCTGTGGTCTATGATTCATCCCTTACTCCTGAATTGGTGAACTCGGTGGAGGACAGTTCAGAACTACTCACTACTACTATTGGTGATTACTCGATGGCAATATCTCCACATAATGTGGGAGGATTAGTTCGCTATGGTAAGATTGGAGAACCCAGTATGTTCTTCGATACATTTCCAAAAGTAGCACCGTTCATCTGGTGGGATAAAGTATACAGTGGCGTCACACCACTTCTAACTGGCTTTGATGTATGGGATTGGGAATCCGGTCTATACAAAGAGCAATGGACCATTAGCAATATCAATTCTGGCTCATGGTTTGGATATGAAGCAAAGTCAACCCTCGAACATTCTCCTGGAATCAAGGGTCTAGAAGTCACGCTGAGATACCTATTGCTTTCTGGGACTCCCCTCATTAGAATAGAGGTTCAGGTTAAAAACTCAAGTGGACTCTGGAAACGTCCGTTCATGGGATTCAAGTGTTTACCGACTCCTGGTGGTGATTCTCAGAGTAAAATCCATACTATACATGGAGGACATAGAATTCTGTATGAACCAAGTGGGGCCAATGCTGATATCTGGGCACAACCAGAAGCTGGTTGGGGTGCATATGAAGGTCTGACTAGTGGTAAAATCCTAGGAATTGTTTCAACAACCAAAACAAGAGAATCTCTAGCACTTGATACGCTGAGCGATAAAGCACACCACTTGGTCTTCAGAACACAACCCATGATAAAGTCTGGAGCTACTGCAGAATCTGTGATGTACTTGTTTGATGCACAATCCGTTGAGGATGTAGAACTTCTAAAGAATCTGCCAGAGAAGATTGAGTGAATGAGTTATCCAAGACGCCTGATTCTCGCTTTACACTCAGCCGCCTTTGTTACATCATCCATATCCTCAAAGAGACTCTGTGCCACGACCCATGTGCGCTTTGCATCATCTGCCCTGTCTAAAATCTCTAGAATGAGAGCTCTATAATAGAGATGCATAGGATTGCTGGGTTCTACTGAGAAGGCCTTGTCAAAATCATTAAGCGCATCCTCATGTCTCTCAAGGGAATAATGGATGAGCCCTCTTTGATGGGCCACATCAGCGTTATCTGGTTCTAAGGCAAGGGCGGTATTAAGATACTCCAGAGCTGTACCCTCATCCTTCAATAGGAGCATCACAGCCCCGTTTCTTACCCAAGCCTTCACATGCTCTGGATTTGCATTGATTGCCTTCTGATACGCATTCGATGCTTGCTTGTATGACTTTCGCGATCGATGCAGGTCTCCTTTCTTAATCCAAAGATCTGGATCATCAAATTTGATACTTATCGCCTTATCAAAATAATAGATGGCAGTTTCGGGGTCGTGCTGTTCTTGGTAGATATCCCCCATTGTCGATAGTGCGTAGGGTTGTTCTGAGTCGATAGCTAATGCGTCTGTTAAGATTGCAATTGCATCATCATAGAGTTTTAATGAGAAGTACACGTATCCAAGTTCCATCATTGCAGGGAGAAACTGTGGATTATGTTGAATGGCCCTCTTCAACCAGGTCACTGAAATTTCAGGTTTTCCAATCGCCTTGAAGTATTTTCCTTTTACAAGGAGGGCTCTTGGTTGATTTGCAATGATATGAAGCACTGTGTCTAGATTCTTATTACATTCTTCATATTCACCCTGTCGTAATTGTGCTTGGGCTAGATAGACTAGTGCGAGAGCATTTTCAGGCTCTAATGCTAAAGCACTTCCAAGGCAACTTATAGCATCCTTTGGGTCTCCAACAAGTAAGTATGCCAGACCCATGTTGACCCATGATGAAACCTGCTCACTATCCAGACCTAGGGTCATTTCGTATAGGATAATTGCTCTTCCAAAGTTTGCCTCTCGAAGATGCATATCTGCTAATCTTGAAATCATCGGTGGAACTCGATTATCATATTTGATCGTGTCCAAAACTTTCTGAAAATCTCTCTCGAGGTCTCCTAATTGCCTTCTCTCACGTGTCATGATTGCTACTGGTCGAATCCTCTCAGGCTCAATATCCCCTGTAGGATTCTGCTTGTCGAGTTTGGTATTTATCGACTCTAGCAGCTCGTCAGTGTTCACGCAAAGTCCCCGATAGAAAAGTCATTTCTAGTCTTATCAAACTTTGTAACTTCCTATGGGTTGCTAGAAACTTTGATTCTCCCTTCTTCCATCATCAGAATATGTACACAAAGACTCCCAGGGAGAGGAGGAAGATTGCCAGATAGTATGTTGGCATTATGAATAGTTGAGCGCGTGATATCTTGTGATGGAACGCGTTAATGGCAATGATTGAATCCGAGATAAGAAATAAGAGAGCTCCAATCACAGGAATCAAACCCCAGATATTGCCGGTTGTGAGCCAAAGGAGTATTGACGTACTGAATGTTGCTGAGATCATGAGGAAATACTGGGTTCCCGCCTTTAGGATTAAGTCTGGCACTTCTGGACCTGATGAACGCAGGTATCTGATGAACAATATTACGAATACACTCAAACCAACCATGCAGATTATTGGCACCACAAGGTTGGTGATGACTAATCCCACAATGCTTGCTTGCCACAGAAAATTCACGGTGAAGAGGAGGTGTCCAATCAGAAACATTGCTATTCCCGCCATGATGTCCTTCTCCATCCCGATATCTCCTAACATGCAGAAGACCAAGGCAACAGA
This sequence comes from Candidatus Thorarchaeota archaeon, assembly GCA_030612005.1. GTDB lineage: Archaea > Asgardarchaeota > Thorarchaeia > Thorarchaeales > Thorarchaeaceae > SMTZ1-45. The sequence goes on from JAUWOU010000039.1 coordinate 7,996, forward strand.
TAGTAGAACATAGAATAGTGCTGATGTCGGTCTTGTCAGCACGACATAGATTATGGCAATCAGGGCTGGAACAATCTTGATTGCAGTAACACGAGAAACGACCCCCTGTGGATTTTCTACGTACTTGTCTTTCAGGAAAGTTCCTACAGCAGCAAAGATCCAAAACAGGACTGCATAAACCTCAATTGACATGACTTTCCTTTGGTAAATCTCCTACTTAAGGTTCGTTGAATGAGGTTGAGTTGCCTGGATTCTATGCTACAATCCTGACTGGCTTCAGGTACCAACAAGCTCACGTCGGTTACTTTACTCTGGTTTAGAGTTATTCTTAATCCAATCTGCAAGACCATCTCGGTCAATTGCCCCTTGAACAACTCCTATGATTGTACTCTCACCATTTTCAGGAGGGGTAGTCAGTCGAAAACCATTCAGACGAAGGAAGACTTTAGTAGCGGTCCATGCGGTTCTCTTATTTCCGTCAACAAAGGGATGTCTGTTAGCTATACAAAGTAAAAGCGTAGCGGCCTTTTGCCATAATGATGAACTTGTTTCTGTTCCAAAGATTGACATCATGGGCAATGCTACACAGTTCTCGAGAGCATTTTCTGAGAGAATGCCACCTTCGCCACCAAAAACCTCTATCATTCTTCTTTGAATCTGTACGATCTCGTCGAATGTGAGGTATCTCAAATCAAACGACTCCAGAGATCCCACTCTATTGTGCTAGTTTCTCAAGGAGATCTGCATCATCCTTGACAACCTCATCGAGAGCCTCTTTGAAGGTCTTCTCAAAGTCTTTCCCTCGAGCTTTGATTCCAGCCAAGCGGAGAATTGTGTCATCATATCGCTCACCTGGAAGCTTTAACCTCTCGAGTAGTTCATAGACCTCCTCTGAGATTGGGATTGTCCTAATGGTCACTTTACTAGGCCTCAGTGTAACATTGAATTCGATTGATATAAAGCTGTACATCAACCTGAAACAATACTGTGAGCTAAGTATGACATACTTCACATAATCTTAGTATGATTATGCCACAATCCTGACCGGCTTCAGATTCACAATCCTATGTTCTCCCTCAACACTGTCGTACTCGATCATACCAACAAGCTCGCCTTCAGCACCTGGTTGTAGCTCGAACTCGATTTCCACCACAGAAACCGTGTCTGGTTCAACTGAGCCAATCATCTCAGTCTTGATAGTGTCAGTGAGGTCAGGTACTCCAAGCACCACCTGCACATTATGCATTGGTACCTTCGAACCATTCCGCACAACAACTCCGAAAACCACCAGTCCACCGCGTATCTTGTACTCCACGGCAATGTCCATGCCCGGTTCCAAGCCCAGACTAGCTGGTTCTGCAGTTGTGATGAATTCATCAACAAAGTACTCCTCTCTGATACGTTTTACACTCACTGCAACAACGAAGATTCCCACAAGCCCAATCACCAAGGGCCATATCCAGTGCACAGTCGGCATGAAGTCCGCCCCATCGAGCCAACCATCTTGATCAGAATCTGCCATTAAGGGATCAGACCCATAGACCATAATCTCCTGATAATCATCGATCCCATCCGCGTCAGAATCTGCCAGAAGGGGATTAGTTCCGTAAACACTCCATTCATCTCCGTCCGAGAGCAAATCCGCGTCCGTGTCATTATTCATTGGCTGAGTAAAACTGGTCATCACTTCGAAATAGTCACTGAGACCGTCAAAGTCTCCATCTCTCTGGTTCGGGTCTGAATGGTAAGTTTCGATCTCTTCGTAGTCACTAAGAAGATCCGAGTCAGAATCCGACCTATTAGGGTCTGTTCCGTATTCAAACAACTCGGCATAGTCACTTAACAAATCTAAGTCACTATCTTCCGTTGTGGGATCAGTACCGTAAACCATCACTTCGTCATAATCTGAGATGAGATCCGAGTCTGTATCATTTGACAATGGATTGGTTCCGTAGAGCCAATATTCTTCACCGTCAAGTAATAAGTCAAGGTCGCTGTCAGGGTCGTCGATTCCCGTGCCTAGGGCGATTTCTAAACCGTCGATTAAATCATCGTTGTCAAAATCAGGATCTAACGGTAGTGTGAAGTAAATCCTAAGTTCCTCCAGATTTGTAAGTCCATCTGAATCGGAGTCCCAGTCACCATCCGGTGTGTCGTCATTAGTGGTTGGATCATTGGGGTCGGTGCCTGTTAGGACAACTTCTTCGTAGTCACTTAAGGAATCAGAATCGGTATCATTTGACAATGGATTGGTTTCGTAATCCAGAATTTCTTCACCGTCTTCTAACAAGTCAAAGTCTGAATCTTTCAGAATAGGTGAGGTTCCATATTCATCCACTTCTTCAAAATCTGTGAGTCTATCTTGATCAGTGTCGCGCATCAATGGGTCCGTAAAGTAGTCGTTAATCTCTTCACCGTTTGATAAACCGTCCCCATCTTCGTCGTCATTGTAATCTGATACACCGTTGCCATTACTATCAGGATTTCGGGGGTCCGTTTCTGTAAGCACGCACTCTTCCCAGTTGGTCAGAAGATCTCTATCCTCATCGTCGAGACCGTCATTTGTCCCGTCTAGGTCTGAATCCCACATACCGGGGTCGGTCTCAGTCAATCTAATCTCCTGCAGGTTGGTTAGGAGGTCTCCGTCTAGGTCCTGGTCCGCGTCAGAAACTCCATCCATCTGGGTGCTGTACATGGTCGGGTCTGAATGGGTCATGTTGACTTCTTCAAAATCTGTAAGGTCATCGAGATCTGAATCGCTTTCTCGTGGATTCGGAAACACCCATCGAATCTCCGGTGTACCATTGACGTACACTGTCATGTTGATACCAAAGATCTCCTGATTATCCAAAAGTCCATCTGAATCTGTATCCTCGCGCAAGGGCGATGTGTTGTAGATGTTTAATTCGTCCCCATCACTTACAGAGTCTCCATCACTGTCCCAGTGTAACGGATTTGTTTCGAAGACCTTTATTTCATCATAATCGCTAAGATTGTCTCCGTCTGAATCCGTATTGTTGAGCAGCGTATGCCATATTAGAGCCTCTTCTGCGTCTTCTAATCCATCACCGTCCGAGTCCCGCAGATTTGGATCTGAGGAGTAGAAGAAGAGTTCGTCCCAGTCCGATAATTGATCTTCGTCGCTGTCCCACAAAATCGGAGAAGTATCGTAGATGAAAATTTCGTCCCACTCGCTAAGGAGGTCGAAGTCAGAATCGATTAAGGTACAGTTGGTTTCATAGAGGTAAATCTCGTCAGCGTTAGTCAAACCATCTGCATCTTCGTCGTCCAAGTCATCAGGAATTCCGTCCCCATCCGAATCTGCTAAGTTAGGATCTGTATGACTGTTGAACAACTCATCGGCGTCTGCTAAATTATCCGAATCAGAGTCATCGTTTAGAGGATCTGTTTCATAGATGTTCACTTCATCTGAGTCAGAAATGGTGTCGAAATCTGTATCCCAATTTTCAGGATCAGTTCCGTTCTCCAGCTCCTCTTTATCGTTAAGTCCGTCCTCATCTTCATCTGCATTTGTTGGGTTGGTTCCATAGACCTTCCATTCGTCCCAATCTGAAAGTCCATCAAGATCAGTATCATTCGAACGAGGATCAGTTCCTAGATCAAGCTCCTGTCTATCATCAATCCCATCCGCGTCAGAATCTGCTAAAAGGGGATCAGTACCATGCTCGTTGATTTCGTCCCCATCGCTCAGAAGGTCTCCATCGTGATCCCAGTTTGTGGGGGACGTCAGAGAAACATAAACTTCGTAATAGTCTCCGAGCCCATCAGAATCGGAATCATTTCCTGTGCAATCGGTGTGGTAGAGCATGTATTCTTCAAAGTCAGTGAGACCATCATTATCACTATCAATGTCAGTTGGTGAAGAACCCGACGTAAACACCTCGAAACCGTCTTCTAGGCCGTCTCCGTCGCTGTCTCTGGAAGTAGCGTTTGAGTGGTACCCATAAATTTCTACAAGATTGCTCAAACCGTCGCCATCATGGTCTAGGTCTCCGTCAAGGGTTCCGTTGCCATAGGTTGAGGCCGCAAGAGGATTCGTACCGAGTATCTCTACTTCCATGTAATCGTCAAGCTGGTCTCCGTCGCTGTCCTGCAGAGTTAGATTTGTACCCCATAGAACCTCGTCGAAATCTTCCAATCCATCCCCGTCTGTGTCTCGTAAATTGGGGTCTGAGAAGTAGACAAGAACTTCCAAGTTGTCAAAAACACCATCGTCATCGCTGTCCATGTCACCCGGTGAAGTATCGTAGATGTCGATTTCGTCCCCATTTGAAAGACCGTCACCATCACTGTCAATCTGATAGTCGGTGTGTGTACCGTTGAACCACATGTTGGTGGGGTCGGTCAGGGTAATCTCAATCTCAGTGTAATCGTCCAACCCATCAAAATCACTATCTTCCAAAAGTGGGTTTGTACCGTAATCGTTGACTTCTGCACCATCTAAAATTCCGTCCGAATCTGAGTCTTCATCCCATGGTAGGGTTCCTGCATCTCGCTCTTCTTTGTCCGTGAGACCATCTGAATCCATATCTTCAAGCAGTGGGTCAGTTTCACCTGGGTCGACGATGCCGTTCCGGTTGACATCTTCTCCAATCTCTCCGAGGTGTGGATCATAGATGCCGTTCCCGTTGGTGTCGTTCCAGCCATCAAAGAGCAGGTCTCCATCTGTGTCCCAGTTTGTTGCGTTTAGACCGAGTTCGATTTCGAGGCCATCTCGGATCATATCTGAATCTGTGTCCCAATTTGTACAATTGGTATCATAGGTGTGGAGCTCCTCAAGATTCGTGAGACCATCGTTGTCCTGGTCGTCTTGTCCGTCAAGGATTCCATCGTCGTCATCATCGTCATCATTAGGGTCCGTGAAGGTCCTGAAAATTTCTTCCCAATCGGTCAACTGATCTTGATCAGTGTCCGCAGCCAGTGGGTCACACTCGTAAAGGAACTCCTGGTAGTTTGTGAGATTATCATTGTCAGGGTCTTCCTCCCAGTCAAAGATGCCATTATCATTAGTATCATTGTAGAGCGGGTCTGTCTGGCTCCAGAACACCTCGAAGAAGTTGGGCAGGTTGTCGAAATCGCCGTCATAGTCCCCGTCTTGGGTGGTTCCGTGAGTAGTGGCATCCAATGGATTCGTTTCGGTCACATAGAGCTCGATTCCATTCGGAAGGCCATCTTCATCAAAGTCCTCATCATAGTCAGAAATGCCATTGTCATTACTATCTTCATCATTTGGATCTGTTCCCAGTATGTACCATTCGTCTCCATCCTTTACCTTATCCCCATCGCTGTCCGGATTTCTGGGAAGCGTAAATGTGACATAAAGCTCATCATAGTTTGTGATGTCGTCGAGGTCTGAGTCCTCAAGATCATCAGTAAGAGGTAAACCTCCTGAGTCTGCTTTGGTTGGGTCTGTATATGTAAAGTAGATTTCATCCCCATTTACCAAATTATCCCCATCATCATCGTAATAGTAATCACTGGTGCCATTGTTGAAGAAGAAGTCGTACTGTAAGGCAACAGATGCATTCCAATACTGTATCTCATCGGGGTCTAGCAGTCCATCAAGGTCACTGTCCACAGATGTGGCGTTTGTACCATAAGTCAAAACCTCTAGACCGTCTCCCAAGGTATCTGAATCTGTATCACTGTTAGTGACATTGGTGTTCCAGACATAGCACTCAAGATAGTCGTTTAAACCGTCAAAATCCGTGTCATTAGAATTGGGATCAGAACCCCAGAAGTAGACCTCTAATCCATCATTGATGTTATCTGAATCTGTGTCGTTGTTCAACGGATCCGTGAAGTATACATTTACTTCATCTCCGTCGTTGATGTTATCAGAATCGCTGTCAGGATTCATAACTCCGGTTCCATAGATTACATACTCATCATAATCAGAGAGTCCGTCCTCGTCTCCATCCGCCGAGAGTGGATCTGAGCCCACAATCATGACCTCTTCCCAATCTGTCAATTGGTCTTGATCTGTATCTGCCTGAAGAGGCGAAGTCTTGTAGATTTTCACCTCGTCCCCGTCCGAGAGCAGGTCATCATCTGAGTCTGGGTCATGGACGTCTGAGCCAACCTCAATTTCCTTCCAGTTTGCGAGGTTATCGCCATCCTCGTCGTCGTAATAATCAGATGTGCCATCGTTATCGCTATCGACGTCATTGGGGTCTGTGAGAGTAATTCGCACTTCTTGGAGGTTCGTCAATTTGTCTCCATCGTTATCGTCCGCGTCATCGTTGATGTCGTTATCATTAGAGTCGGCTAATAGGGGACTTGTGAGGGTGATGTTGTTTTCCTCGTAATCATCAAGTAGGTCCGCGTCAGTGAACGCGTTATTGGGGTCAGTCCCTAGGTAGATTTCCTGCCAGTCTGTTAACAGATCTGAGTCTGAATCTGCCTCGTTGGGATTTGTACCGTGAGTGATGACCTCTGCGAAGTCCGAGAGCTTGTCGAAATCTGAATCAGGAAGTAATGGATCTGTGCCATAGTCGAGAACTTCTTCTCCATCATCCAAATTTTCGCCATCCGTGTCCGGGTTATCGTAGAGAGTGCCTTCAATGAGACGCTCACGAGCATCTGCTAGTCTATCAGAATCAAAGTCACGACCGTATGCATCGAGGACACCGGTGTTCGTTCCGACTACATATTCCTCGCCACCGAAATTATCGAGGTCTCCTGAAGCCATGATGCCTGTGAACTGGAACAGAGTGGTTTCAGCAGTTGGCCAACCAGTTGCATTGTAGAGGTTGATCTGATTGGTACCGACAAGTACCTGTGAATCAGTGGTGTCTCCAACGTTAGTGAAGAGAATACTCTCCACCTGTGCGGTGTGGTTCTTTGACCAAAGTTCTGCACTTGATGACTGGTAGATATGCACAGTACCTGCTGAGGTTCCCAGAGCGATTTCATTCCTGATTGTAGTGGCAGTTAATTCTGAAACAGTAAGAGCAGTGATGCTGTCAACTGCTTGAATTGTATAGACTGGAGTTCCGCTTGAGTCATAGACTTCTAGGGTGCCGTTTGAATTTCCATAGAGCACCTCAAGATTAGCCGCTGCAGTGAGGTCTCCAATTCCTACAACTGTGATAGCTGTGTCACTGGTCTTCTCGAACACCATTGCTCCTGTGTCCTGTAGAAGAGTAAAATTCCTACCCTCTGAGGCTGCAACTATCTCGGTACGAGCATCAGCATCAATGTCTGCTGCATCGAGTAATCGGACCATTCCATTACTAAGATAACTCCACAGAAGTGTGGTATCAATCTCAAATGCGTACACGTAGAAGTCATCGCAACCCACAACAACTTCTTCGAAAGCATCCCCGTCCAGATGTGCACCTGTAACCGCATAAACAGGCTCTGGGAGGGAAATGTTCATCTGTACGAATTTGTCCGCACCAACAACAATAACCCCAGCATCTGTACCGATAAGAATCTCTTTTCCAGCGCTAGCAGTACCATCGATTGCTGCCATTGTGTGAGGTGTTGAGTCAAGCTTCAACTGCCAGATTAGAGAATTATCCTCATCGAACAGAAATAGCGTGCCGTTTTGAGTAATGACTGCCACCTCATCATAAGCGTCAGAATCGAAGTTGTCGACTACAATGTCGTTCACTTGCGATCCGACAGTGGTGGACCAGACCAGAGCTGTGTCAAACGGTGCAATCTCTGCTACAGTGTGTGGTGATTCAGGGCTTAGTACAGTTACAGGCATTATACCTGGTCCTGTTCCCTGTAGGTTTACGCCTGCTAGAAAACAGACGAATAATAGCGCTATGATTGCTTGATAGGTTTTCATTTTGCGGTTCCTCCTATCTCATTATCTTTCCATGGTTTTACTTGGAAATAATCAAAGAAGTCAGCTTCAACGATTTCCACGCCCTCAAAGGGTATTTTCATCTCGTTGAGCCGTTGTATCACCGGTAGAAGATTGTCCTCGGGGTTGTCGATGAACAATTTTATTGCGTTTCTACCGGCTTGAGCAGTATATTGTACTCCAGGCAGGGATGCTATCCTATGCCTGATCTCGGCAGTCATTGCGGGGAGAATCACCTTGATACTCTCTCCTTTTCCTGGTAGTGACGAAATCAATTCTTCAGGAGTGCCGAACTGGCTAACCTCTCCATTCTCAAGAAGAACAACCCGTGTGCAATAGTCAACAATCTCAAGGTCATGGCTGATAATCATCATGGTCGTTCCAAGTCTGTAATTCAGTTCTTTCAAATAGTTGAGAGTTTCGTGCCTGAGATGTGCATCAAGTCCGGTCGTCGGCTCATCCAGAAGCAGCATTTTTGGATCGTGTATCATTCCGAGACAGATTGAAACACGTTTTCTCTCTCCCCCAGACAGCCTGCTGACAGTCTTGGTCATCAGATCTTCATCAAAACCAAGAATCTCGAGCACATTTCGTGAACGTTCCTCAATCTCCTTTGGTCTGAGACCGTATAATCTCCCGAAGATTTCAGCATTCTGTAGAGCACTGAAATCGTAATAGAGACTAAGGTGCTCTAGCTGTGGAACATATCCGACAAGTATACTGATGAGGTTACCCTTCTTTGTAACATCATAACCTCCAACAAAGGCTTTGCCGGCAGTTGGGCGGATCTGTCCAGTGAGGATTCTAAGGACCGTTGTTTTTCCGGCTCCACTAGCACCAATCACGCCAAGGAACTCTTTCTTGTTTGCAAAGAAGGATACTCCCTTGAGTGCATAGAACTTTCCAAAGGCGACCTTTAGGTCAATGATGTCAATCTCACGGTAGGTTTCTTTAGCGTCCTTCTTCCCTTTTGCCACTTCAGACACCTCCGACCCTGTCACTGACTCGGTCGAACATCTTTCGACCTTCCTCGATACTTTCCATCAAGACACGAAGCGCCTCAATCTTCTGTATTCGGTCAAGGTCCTCCCTCTTGATGAGTTCCTCTAGCTGCGTAAATGCTGCAAGGAGCGCGTTCAAAGTTGTATCAATTTCATGAGCCAACTCGGTATCAATCTCTAGAATTCTTAACCTTCTCTTCATCCTTCTGCGGTTGAGGGTCAGTCCTCCTATCAGGGATCCAAAGATTGCAATGGATGTTATGAATGCTAATTGAGGCATAGTCAACCAAATGATTGGGTCATCAGGTCCAGGTTCTGAAGGTGGGATATATACATCAAAGACAATACTTGCATAGGTCATTGCATAGTTCTCATCACCCATGATGATGAATATTCCATTAATTCTCCCATCCAATGACCAACTGCCAGGTGCAAATTGTGATGTGTATTGACCATTCACTACAAACCCTGCAATAAAGAAGGAGAGATTGCCATCAGGTAATTCGTATACAATTGCGACAAAGAGATCATCAACTGGGTTACCATGAATATCTGTTACATCCAGATTGATATAGACACTCTGGTCATTGGGATATAGTGTAGTATTCTCTGCTAGACTCGTTGATGCAGACAGTGTATTTCTCAGAAGATACTGATTCAAGTTATCGAGAAGCATGCTATTATTGCACTTCACGAGATTCTTGTTCATGAAGATTTTAGAAGAACCAAAAATAGCAAGCTCTGGATTTGTCTGATCAAGTATACCAACGCTATTTCCATCTAGGCGCATTTGGGCGTTAGACTGGTTGTTCATTACGTAGGTTCCGCCACCCAGCCAAACAGACTGAAGCCCAGCTCCCAACAGTGATGTTGTGACGATATCCGTAGTATTCTCCTCTGAGTGAATTCCCTCTAAGTAGTAACCGTACTCCAGCAAAAGTGGATTGAGTGCAGACATATTTGCATTATCATCATTATCTCCCAGGACAACCAGAGTTCCACCACCTTCAGTGAAGTCTCTCAATATCTCTATGTCAGTTGCATTATACTCGTCAGTTGGAGCGATGATAAACACTGCAGAGAATTGTGTAAGAAGATTGGCGTCTAATGCCATTCCTGGGGTTTCTATGAGGTCTAGACCAACACTAGCCATGGTTTTCTTCATATTGGAGAGTCCTGAGAAAGTTGTCATTCTGAATGAATCAAAGAGACCAGATATTGAATCAAGACTTCCGATGTCTCCAAGATTGAAGTCCATCGATATTCCTCCATCTTCTGGAGCATCTTCTTCTTGAGCAAGTGGAAAATCTAATCCTGCAGTATCTTGTCCACCCGATAATCCACTGGCATCTCCAAAACCCATGTCTCCCATGAGTGCTCCAAATCCTCCACCATGAGAAGTATCAAGGAGCATCATTGCACGTGGATATTCGAGAATTCTTTCCAATGTAATGTTAGTAGTCCACCCTAACTCGGTTTCAATCACATAGTCACACTTATGGTATCCATCCATTCCTATCGGAGGTGCCATTAAGAATAACGAGAATTCATAGAATCCTTCTACAGAATCAACTTGTGTGAGAGTCATATCTCCCCAGTCTGATGCATTTCCATAGCTCGTGATGGTCATATTTCCAAGTGACTCAGTTGTAGAAAGAACAAAGTTGTAGATTCCAAAGTCTGCTGGGAATCGGATATCAAAAGGTGCGAAGGGGAGAACCTTTGGAAAGACTGACGTTGAAGAGATTGGTGTAATGACGAAGATGTCTCGCATCAGGAAATCATCAAGAACACCCACAATGAGACTATCAATATTCGAAATGAGTCCAATAACTGACTCAAGACTGGCTGCTACCGCCCAGATGGCTGTTCTCATTCCTGTTTCTTTGGGGCGCCATGATGCAGTCATATTAACTGCTTGAAAGGGTGTGATATTGTCAAATGAAAAATAATTTGCATAGATTGCACCGTCATCGCCTAGACCATCTGCAACAATCATTGCTGCAATTGCGGAAGAGTTGTAGACGCCTACATTCATGATGATTGCAAACGATTCGTAGGTTTGACCTTCCTCTGTTATTCTTGGAAGATCTGCTTCAACAATAATAAGGTCTCCCTGGTCTGCAATTAAATCTGGCACCTCATTTATCCACATGGCATCAATTGAAGCATCTAGAACCGTTCGATTTTCTCCAAAGCCCATTGCGATTGTCACATTTACTGGGTCGTTAACACCTACTGTGCCAAAATCCCATTGCATTCCAAGTCCTACACTTCCGTCAAAAGTTGTAGAACCTGTCAGATTATTGTTTGATATGTGATCAGAAATATCTGAGGAATTACCTACCTCAAATGCTGAGAGTGGTATACTGGAATTCATTCCTACGTAAAAGTTTCCGAAGGTTTCTGAGAGACCATAAGCGAATAATTGCTCATTATCAAGGTCATACTTTCCATGGTCATCAATACTGTCCAAGTACAAATCCAATGAGTATGATACTGACAAACTGACATTCTCTATTGGTTCAATACCGAGATTGAGAATGTATGGAGTTATTCTAAATGCTGTTAATGGTAGTTCTGAATATGCTGTTAGATTGTAGGACTCAACGACTAGAGTAACAAAGACCTCATCATCATAGGAAAGAATCCCTATATGCCTATCATAGTTAGTAGTTTCAGATGACAGAGCAACCTGATGCAGTTCTCTCTTCACATCAAACATCATGAGATTTGTTGGGTCCATATTGTTCCACTTGAGTGAGAACATACCCATCATGAGGTGTACTCCTGAATCCTGTGGGTTTCGCGTGTCTATTGCCACGATTGAGGTACCAAAACTACTCATCATAATCATTGTAGATGCCTCATAACCTGTTGCAGTAACAAGACCCAATGCTAGAAGTGGTAAACCAGTGGTTCTATTATGAGGGTCAATCGGGGTCTGTTTAGTACTGAGATAGTCAAAGGCTGCATTAAGATTGAGTAGTCCTGCGCCTCCATCATTTGCTCCATAGGGTATTACTGTCGCTGTATCACGAAGTACATTTCCTAAAGTGATTGGTGTAGCTCTATCAAAGGCCTGAAGTAGTATTGCAGCAGCTCCTGCAGTTATTGCTGCTGAAGCAGTTGTACTATCTGCAATGGTAAAGTTCTCATCGAATGTTTCACCCAGTGAATCGCCCATTAGACCACCGAGACCTCCAAGGTTTCCTAGGTCACTCATACCAATATCGCCAAATCCTAGACTACCGAGGCCTGCACCTGCTTGTGAGCCAACAACTCCAACTCCTGGAGCTACAAGGTCTGGTTTTGTGAGAAGACCAAGGGACGGACCTCTTCCCGAGAATGCTGGTATCTCTTCCTTTTCGGTATCGTAAGCACCAACACAAAAAGCTGCAGCATTTCCTCCTGGGGACATCACAGTAAGATAATCTGGTCCATCATCTCCAGAAGCCGCAATGACGAATATTCCCTTTTGAGCGGCAATTTCAATGGCGACTGATACTGCATCATCTGGAGCACCTAGTGTATTGAAGGGTAGGAGAATGATATCTGCACCTCTACTTGTTGCCCATTCGATACCTGAAACTATCCAGCTCGGTGATGCGAATAGGCCGCCAAGTGTTACTTTGGCAGATAGGAGAATGGCACCAGGAGCAATTCCTACGTACTTTCCATCAGATTGAGAACCATTACCTACAGCTACTGAGGCAGCATATGTTCCATGACCAATAATGTCTAGTGGAAGTGTATCAGCTTCAACAAAGGATGCAAAGGCTGAAACTGTCATATCTGGACTAAGTGGATCTACACCCGTATCGAGAACCGCAATTACAACACCGCTCCCATTGTATCCCGCTTCTACTAGGTTTCTTGCCCCAATTCTATCAATAATTGGAATGTAATCTTCGGGGTCTATTGAACTAACCACTGATGTTTCTGTCTGTTCAATAGGTGTGATATCATTCGACCAGATTCTTGTAATAATCTCATTTCTCGCAAGGTCCACAATCGCTGAACTAAGCATTTTTACTCTAAGCATATTCAGTGTGGCAAAGGAGTCTATCAACTCTGCAGTCTGGTCTGCAAGCATAATCGCATTCTTAGCTTTGAAAGCGGCTACTGAATCATCATAACCAATGAGGACATCCAATCGCTGTTCCATATTTGTCATGTTGAGCAGAGAATCATCAATCTTGTCTTCAGGTTGTATCTGCACAGAGTCTGCAGTCACTGTTGGAACTATTGTAGTCATCCCACTGAGTAAGAGCATTCCTACCAATGCACTAACCAACAGCAATCGTGTAAGCTGCATCATCACTCGTGGGGGTTTTGTCATTCTATCACTTCTCAATAATTCCTTGAATCAGGCCTCTTGTTATTGCTATGTAAAAATCGACCATATCCGCCACGGACTTGGTCTTGACAATTTTAACTCCAATGTCTTTGTCCTTCAGAGCTCTAACACATCTTTCTGCAATAATCTCAAGGGGTTCATCTGTGAATATCTTAAGCAGCTCACCTCGTTGAAGCACAAACTTGGCTCCCTCAACTGCCTCAAGTGTTTCTCTTGCCCGTGGGTCGACCTCATTGAGTACAATCCCTACCGCAAATCCCCTTGAAGGCATTGACTCTTTCAGTCTAGCTGGAGTTCCATAAGCCACTAGACTCTTTCCTCGCATGAAGACTGCAACCTTGTCACAGAATTCAGCTTCTACAGGATAGTGTGTGATAACAATAATAGATGTCCCATATTCTTGGTTGATGAAGGTGAGGTATCTCCAGAGCTCACTCCTATTGTCTGGATCTAAACCGGATGTTGGCTCATCCATCAAAAGCACTCGAGGATTGTGTGCAAGTGCTATCGCAATCGAAACTCTTCTCTGCTCACCTCCAGAAAGTTTTGAGGTTGCAGAATTTCCTTTCTCAAGAACTCCAAAGTCTCGCAGCAGGGTTTTACCACGATGAATCAACTGCCATTCTGGAATGTCGTACTGCTTTCCAAAGGCGATAATATTCTCAAGAGATGTGAAAGTTTCGTACATATAGGAGAGGGCCTGAGGACAATAGCCAAAAAAGTGGCGTACTTTCTGAGTCTGCCTTGAGTCAATCCCTGCTATTCGACAGACCCCCGTACTGGGGATATCTCCAATTAGGGCTTTGATAGTTGTAGACTTTCCTGCGCCTGACTCCCCAATAATTGCGAGCATCTCCCCTTCTTTCATTGAAAATGACACATTCTCAATGAGTTTCTTTCCACTCTTGATTGTTACAGTGAGATTTCGGGTAGCTACAACATCCCTATACTCTGGAGCTAGCTTCCATGCGTAGGGTATAATGTATACTTTGCTAGCAAGCACGGTCAGATTCGGATTAAACCTTGGTCCCATGAGCAGTTGCGGTTGTGCTACATAGTATATTTTTGCATCTCCAATGTTTCCTTCTGGTTCCACTCGGATTTCAAGGGACCCTTCTGGTAATATTGGAGCTGGAGCTGTTGACGAACCAATCACTTTACCATGGATCATAATTGGAAGTTTGTCACTTGCTCGCTTTCCCCATACCGTACAGGCAACATCTTGACTCTTCATCTTCTCAAGATCTTTCACTGCCTGTTGAAGATCTCGACCTTCGTAAAAGAGATCATCCGCCATGTTTCGTTTCAGGTAGTTTTGAACAGTAATCTGAGTTACAGACACGTCTTGTTGTGAAGTCCTATCGCTTCCTACCGTGAGTACTTTCTCAAGTTCACCAGCCTTTCGTCTTCGGAGGTCTTCTTCGACAAAGACTGCAATTTTCCTGCTTAGAACACTCTTTTTGACCTTCAATATGCGCCCTCTAAAACGCACTTCTTTTCCCGTAGAGTTTAGAATTCCTTCAACTTCGCAATGGAGTTCCCTATCCTGTCTTACAACGCACCAATCAATTGCCTCTCCAATTCTTGCACCAGAGAAATATGCTTCCTCTACAAATGCTGGTTTTTCGTCGTCCGCAGCATCATGAAGGTCAGTATTCGGTGTCATTCAATCATCATCCTATCCAAGTGTTGGTTTTCTTGCAAAGATGAACGCTGCAGCCAACATTGCAAATACTGAGAAACCAATTAGTGCCAATAATCTTTCAAAGACTTGCAAAAATGTGAGTCCTTTGAATGCAGTATCAACGAGTAATCTGAGACCCTGATTCATCGGAAGAATATCGTTCAGCGCTCCAACATCAATGAAAAATCCTGAAAGTATCAAAGTAGCAAATAATACGAAGAGGAACATCTGATTTGCCTGTAATCGAGTACTTGCTATAGCCGATATGAGAATACCTGTAGCAGAGCCCGTCAATGCACTCAAGCTCATTATGACAACTAGTGAAATGAAGCTTGTATTCATTTCAAGTGAGAAGGCTAGAACCCACAGAGTTACCAGGAGCAATGACTGTAGGAATCCAATTATTACATACCCTATGACTTTGGCTACGATCACCTCAAGCCGACTTGTTGGAGTTAGCAGCATTCTTCGAAGCGGTATGTCCCCAACAATACTCTGGGCAGAAGTCATCGTAATACCAAGATAGCTTGAGAAGATAACGATGAAACCTCCGAATATTGCCTCAAGAAATCCACCTCCAGGTGTGAATTCTATAATCATGCCTGGGAATACTTCAGAACGAATCCAGAGTTTTGATACTCTGAATAATATAGTTGCTCCCTGAACAACAC
>JAUWOU010000157.1 GCA_030612005.1 Candidatus Thorarchaeota archaeon
AGATCCGTCATCGCAACATCACCTGTAAATATATACTGACCTGTTAAGTTTGCTCCCCTTGAATCAATCTATTTTCAAGATAGTACTTATTGTGTGCAAATACACGTTTGTATCGAAGGGTTTACTAGACACGGGATTGAAGGGATTACTAGACGAGGGAGAATGTAAAATGCAATCGCTCATATTGACAGCAGATGGGCTCCAACTTGCGGATACACCTATGCCGCCCCTTATGCCTGGAGACGTTCGAATTGAAGTTCGATCCGTTGGCATATGTGGAACTGATTTAGCCATCTGGAACGGGGATTTCGAAGTAGATTTACCACTCGTTCTAGGACATGAGTTTGCAGGGGTCATTCATGAGAGTTCTGATCCTGATATCGCACCTGGAACATTGGTAACCAGTGATATTGACATCACATGTGGTCGTTGCTGGTACTGTCGAAGTGGCGCTCGTCAGAATTGTGCCAATAAGGAAATCTTGGGAATAACTAGAGATGGAGGATTATCGGAGTATGTCTGTGTTCCTGCAGATATTATTCATCCACTTCCTTATGGGGTAAGCACTGCAGATGCTACATTTGTCGAGCCTCTAGCTTCAGCAATCAAGACCTACCAACAAGCACCTGCTGAAGATGATGAAACCATTCTTATCTTGGGAAGTGGAAAACTTGCGCTCCTGCTTGCACAGGTTTATGATGCTAATGGAGCTAATGTTCATATTGTTGGAAGAAACAGATGGCAGCTTGGTTTAGCAAAACAACTAGGTTTTCAACACACATACGACACAATAGAGAATGATTGGAAATCTGACATATTGAAAATCACACATGGTGTAGGACCAAGGATTGTAGTTGAAGCCACAGGTAATACCGATGGTATTTCTATGGCTCTTGATATTGTAAGAAATGGCGGAATTATCGCTCTGAAGAGCATCCATGGTCATCAATACTCAATCAGTCCATCAAATATAGTGAGCAGGGAACTTACTCTCTATGGAGCAAGTCGGGGACCCTTTGATCAAGCAATAAATATGCTTTCCAAGGGACGTATTGAAGTAAAGAAACTCATAACGAAGGAGTTCACGCTTGAGGATGGGGCCAAGGCTTTCGAGTTTGCATCACAACCAACTGTAACAAAAGTTATTGTTAACATCTAAGGTGCTTCTCAATGAACCAGTATGATGTTGATCTTCACATCCACTCACTACACTCCATTAGTGTTAGTAAATCAATGACAATCCCCAGATTGGCTCAAGGTGCCAAGGCAAAGGGGCTTCATCTTATTGGGACTGGCGATGCGACACAACCTCAGTGGTTGAAACATCTTCGGACCAATCTAACTAGAACTGGTGATGTGTATGAACATGACTCTGTAGCATTCATTCCAACTGTCGAGATAGAGGATATTGAAGCTATACATCATGTGGTCATTCTTCCAGATTTTGAAGCTGTAGAAATTCTTCGAAAATCACTCAAACCAAACTCTCCTAATCTAGATCATCAATGGGGTGGAAGACCCCGAGTAAATCTAAACGGCGAAGAGATAGCCGGTCTGGTGCGGGATGCAAACGGAATGATTGGACCTGCTCATGCATTTACTCCATATAGATCTATTTTCAGAGAAAACAAACACTCAAGTCTCAAATCCTGCTATGGTGAAGAAACCCCGCACATTCACTTCCTCGAACTTGGTCTCTCTGCTGATACTGAAATTGCAGACCGCATTCCCGAACTCCACAGAATCACGTACATCACTTCAAGTGATGCTCATTCACCTAATCCAAATAAGCTTGGAAGAGAATTTGTTAGATTGGAAATGGACGAACCAACCTATGGTGAGGTTAGCTTAGCACTAAGGCGAGAGCGCGGTAGAAAACCTGTACTGAACATTGGGCTCGACCCACGACTTGGTAAATACTTCCTCTCGTATTGCTCAAAGTGCAGGCGGACATTGATTATTGGTGAAGGAGATGATTTTACCAGCTTTGATGATTTGAATATCTACATTAACTGTGCAAGTGATGATGAAGCACAGAAACTACTGGTTGATATCTCTAGGCGCAAGATCAAATGCCCAGCGGATGGAAAGCTTCTCCGCCTTGGTGTACGAGATCGAGCTGCAACTATAGGGGTTGGAGAATCGATGTCCCCTAAACATAGACCTCCTTACGTGCGTATTGCTCCCTTGTTAGATATCATCGCATCCGCAATAGGAGTTAAATCAACAACTTCAAAGACTGCGCTTAGGTTATATGAGAAATTCAGAGAGTGCTTTGGTACTGAAACCACTGTGTTAACATCATCACCGATTCACGATTTGAAACAAGCCAATGAAAGAGTTGCACAAATGATTGAACAATACCGAAATGGTACTGCTTGCTATGAGATTGGTGGGGGTGGCCGCTATGGAAAATTGATTCCACCATGGGAGTGTGAAAATTCATGACTGTTGTCAAAGGAGTTATCCGCGAGCTTGGAAAAAGCCGCACAACTAGGATTAGTGCTCAGAGATGGTATGGAACTATAGAGTTTGTAATCCAAGATGAAACCACAAAGAAAACGTACACAATTCGTGTTTCTGCTAGTACCATGGATAAATGTAGATTTCTTCCAAAAGTTGGTATGCCCGTGATAGTTCATGGTTACGTAGAGGAATCCGATTATGGTCTCTCCGATTTCATGGTCACTCGAGTTACAGATGTGAAGC
This sequence comes from Candidatus Thorarchaeota archaeon, assembly GCA_030612005.1. GTDB lineage: Archaea > Asgardarchaeota > Thorarchaeia > Thorarchaeales > Thorarchaeaceae > SMTZ1-45. The sequence continues at coordinate 2,710 of JAUWOU010000157.1, forward strand.
GTGAAGGTGCTGGAATCAAGAGAGTATACAAGCTAGACTAGTTCTATCACTACTTTTCTCTAATCAAAAATCCAGGAGCGATTATCCATTCAGAGCGGCATTTGGGACATTTGGTTGGGGCTTTAGCGGATTTCATCTTCTTGAAGACAAATTGGCATTTTCCACATCTGGCTGGCGAAACTATTACCTGTTTTCCCTTTCTCTTGACTGAACGAGCAATGTGGTCAATATCCTCGTACACTATTGATCTCTTCTTCAGATCCAATATGTCGCAGATATCCTGAGCTGTAAGTGGATATTCTGCATCCTCTAGATACTTGGCTATCTCCTCTCTTCGTGTTGGCATTATATGATATCACAGTAGAATGCCATGAAATACTTTTGCAAACCATTTTGATTACTCGGTGATTGTGAGCGACATATATAGGTTCCAAAACCTTACAAGGTATATATCGTCATTTACCTAAGAAACAATAACCTAGGTCGATTCTGAATGCCCCAGATGAAGTTAGAACCTACTCCAAAGGTTGCAAAGCAGGAGTCCTATGATGAGAGAGTTTGCTCTAAATGTATGGGACATCGTGCGCTTTGTGGCATTCGTCCCTGTCCGCTTCTGATGAGAGCAAAAGCAATGGCTAGAATTGATGATGCTTTCACAGGTAGAGCCCTTGTTGGTGCTTCTCCACCTTCAGTTTTTGTTGGAGATTCAGGATATCCAAAGGTTCTAGCTGGGCCATTAATTCCGCCATTACGAGTCGATGAAGCTCCACTTATGGAACGACCTGACCTTTGGCTCAATCGAACAATAGATGAGATTCTGGCTCTTCGTTTCAGTCTGGTTAGAACAAAGAAGATGATTCCTGTTGATTCAGCAGCTGACCCAAGCCGTGAACTTGCAGAAACCCAGACACTTGCATTATCTGAATCAGCAATATCATCCGAGGCGACACTGCTAAAGAGACCCTCCTTCAATACGGTTTTCTCTGATACTACACTACCAATCGGTCCCTCAGCACCACTTGACACCTTTCGACTAGAGGATAATCCAAAGGTTCCGAAGATAGTCGATAAAGTCACTTCTGATACTGACCTCAAGGCTGTAGGTGGCGTGATGGATCTATTTGATGACGGTATTCGTCAGGAGCATATCACACGACTTCTCTCCGTAGGAATTCTAGGACAGAAGAGGAGGCGACGACTTGTTCCCACAAAGTGGAGCATCACTGCAGTTGACGATATTGTTGGAAGACGGCTTCACAAACAAGTAACACGAAATCGCGCAATCAATGATTATTACGTTAGTATTGACCACGCTCTGGGAAATACTGTTGCACTTCTCTTCTATCCTAGTGGTTGGCAATTTGAAGCAATGGAATCTTGGTTAGGTGGATTGAATCCTTCAATCATCAATGACTACGAATATGGGAAAGGTCGGAAAGATTATGCCAAGTATGTTGTTGGTGCATACTATGCAACACGACTTCCAGCTCTAGAGTATTTGGTCAGTATTAGAAAACAATCTGGTGTAATAGTTTTCATGGAGATTGATCCTCAACAATGGGTACCTCTTGGAGTTTGGCGTTTTCGTGAGATTGCAAAGCGGGCTCTAGCTGCAGGTGTAAAGAAGTTCCAGAGTATGGACGAAGCAACAGCTGAGATTGGGAAATATCTTCGTAATCCTCTTCACAATTGGCTAGCAAAAAGTCAGTTGTACAATGACTACTTGAGCCAGACAAAACTCACTGATTTCATGTGACTTAGTGCTCTGCTCTTGAGGCTTCTTGTTCTTTCAGTTCTCTTCGAAGCACCTTCCCCACTAATGTTTCTGGGAGTTCTTTCCTAAACTCAATACTCTTTGGCACCTTATAGGGTGAAACATTCTGTCTGCAGAACTCTCTGATTTCACCAGATAGCTCGTCACTTGCTTTGTAACCGTCTTTTAGTACAACATATGCTTTAACAATCTCACTACCAGGAATTTTTGGATTTGGGAGTCCTATAACTGCCGCATTCTCAACAGCCTCATGTTCGAATAGGACATCCTCCACCTCTCTTGGATACACTTTCAATCCACTTACATTGATCATGTCTTTCTTTCTATCCAAGATGAAGAAATACCCATCCTCATCACATTTACCAATGTCTCCTGTTAACAACCATTCGCCCTTCAATTGGTCATCAGTGGCTTCAGGTTTGTTCCAGTAGCCCTTCATAACTTGTGGGCCCTTAATCATGAACTCTCCCTGTTCTCCAATGGGCATGATTTTTGTGTAATCATCAGCATCAACGATTCTTACCTCTGTGTCTGGTAGTGGCATACCAACAGATCCGATTTTCCGTAGTCCACTGACAGGATTGCTGTGAGTGACCGGAGAGCATTCGGTCAGTCCATAGCCTTCAACTATGACACATCCGGTTCTTCCTTCAAAATCATGCAAGACTTCAGGAGGCATGGCTGCCGCACCAGTATTGCAGAATTTTATTGACTTCAAATCCTTTGCATAGTCTTCCAGATCATCTCGTTCCAGTAGTTTCATGTACATTGTTGGAACGCCAGGGAACATTGAAGGTTTGGTGTCTCGTATGATATCAAACAATGATTTGTGATCACGAGGATCAGGATTCAGCGCAATTCTTGACCCATTGTAGATCCAGACATTCATACATACAGTCATTCCGTAGATGTGGAATAACGGTAGATTGGTCAGTCCTGTGTCTTTCCCCTTCTCCAATTTTGAGGAAACTATTGTATGCGTGGCTATGCAATTTGAAACAAGGTTATGATGTGTGAGCATCGCACCCTTAGGCAGTCCTGATGTTCCTCCTGTATACTGGAGAACCGCAATTGTTTCCTTTGGATCTATTGTAAATTTAGGAGGATTCGGTTTAGTGCGGTTGATCAGATTGACGAACTGCATGGTTCCAGCGATTTCTGGGGGCTCTCTTGGAGCATTGGGAATGTAGTCGAGCACACTTGTGATGATAATATTCCTAAGTCTAGTTCTGTCTTTGATGTTATTGATCTTATCGAGCTGACCATCCCATGCGATTATGGTTTCAACCCCTGAATCATTGAGCTGATAGGCAAGCTCAGGTTCTGTCAGAAGAACACTACAAGCCGTAACAACCCCCCCAGCTTTCAAAATCCCATAGAATGAAAGCAAAAACTGCGGGAAATTCGGTATCATAATTGCGACAGTATCGCCTTTTTTGACACCTAGTTCCGCGAGTGCTGTGGCAAGTCGGTCTGCTGTTTCTTTGAATTCCTTGTAGCTTATTTTCTTCTTTTGAAACCAGATTGCTGTTTGATTTCCAAATTCTTCAGCTGACTTATCGAGTATCTCAAATAAGTTGATTTCAGGATAGTCTATGTGAGCTGGTACGTTTTCATCATAGTGTTTCAACCAAGGTTTTGCCGCATATGGGTCGTCAGTCATTGTTTTTCGCTCCGCTCAGTTTGGTATTCGCTTATTATGTCAAGTGTTTCCTGGGCCGCCTCGGACACATAATCATGTTCGTCATGCAGTAGATTTTGCAGTGCTTCAATCGAATTAGAATCCACTACCCCTATTTTACCAAATGCCTCCGATGCACGCCACCGCACATCAGGTTTCTTGTCACCCAATGCTTCTACTAATGCAGGAACTGCATCAGAAGCGGCTGGACCCAGTTTGCCCAGACTTAAGGCTGATTCACGACGCACAATGCTCTTCTTATCAGTCAAAGCTCCAGCTAGAGCTGATATCACTTGTTCTTCTGCAACTCCGATTTTACCTAATGCTCTAGCAGCTTCAGATCGTTCCTGTGGTTTGCCACCCTTCAAGATTTCCGTTATCGTTGGAATGGCAGTCTGAGCATCAGTGCCAATGCCGCCAATTGCTGACATGATAAGAATCTTCATTTCGCTTGTACTTTTTACATAGGATTCGATTAGTATAGGAATTGCGCCTTTCCCTATACTTCGAAGGGCATCTGCAGTCTTACCACGAACCCCTTCTTCCTTATCATTAAGTAGTGAAGCTACGCTCTCGATAATTTGAGAATCGGTAATTTGCATTTCTCCAAATGCTTCAACCACACCTTGTCTAACAACTGGATTGTTGTGATTTATGACCTCCAAAAGAGCAGGAATTGCTGGTTCACCAATTTGTACGAGTGTGTTTATAGATCGATATCGAACCCTCCAGTCTCTATCACCAAGTGTATTGATGAGTGTTGGAATTGCTTCACGCGAACCTGTGCCAATTCCATCAATAGCCTGAGCAGCTGCAGTTCTTACCATCCAACTAGGGTCTCTGAGGCACTCAATCAGGTTTGGAATTGCTTTGTGTGCGCTTGGTCCCATCATCCCAAGTGTTTTAGCAACTTCAGAGCGGATATCTTCACTTTTGTCTCCAAATGCTGTGACTAAACGAGTAACAGCTTCATCAGTTGCTATTCCTATCTTTCCGAGAGATATTACAGATGCTTTTCGAATGGTTTCTTCATCATTGGTCAACAACTCTGAGAGTCTTGGTATTGCTTTCTCTGCCGCTGGACCAATCTTTCCAAGAGCCCTAGCAGCCTCTCGGCATATACTCCAATCTTCATCATCCAAACAATTCTCCAACGGTGAAATCGCATCCGCAGCCTTTTCGCCCAATTCTCCTAATACCAGTGCGGCATTGAAGCGTATTGAACGAATATCGTTGTCAAGATGTTCAATCAGCTCTTTAATCACAGCAGAGTTTTTTTCAGCTCTTGCAACGACCAGATCGACCTTTGCATCACGCAGTAGTTCAGTAAGTGATGTTGAGATTTTGATACCCCCTATATTCCCAAGTATACCTTCTTTATTCGAGGTTCTCGTTCGAGTTCTTCCCTAGTGCCACTCATCTCTATTTTCCCTTCTTCAAGCACATAGATATTATCAGCTACTTCCATTGCAAGGACTGCATCTTGCTCAACT
>JAUWOU010000214.1 GCA_030612005.1 Candidatus Thorarchaeota archaeon
CTAGGAATAGATGTTCCAGAAGGTCTGCTCCCACCAAATCAAGAACTCATTCAGAAATTTAATGCAAGAGCTGTGGTCATGATTGTGATTGACAATTTTGGACTCTTTGAGGCAGTTGTTTACAAACCAGAAGCATTGATCAAAAATATGGAGGCGCTTGCGGTCATTGAAACAGAAGACCCATACGCAGTACCATTGATCAAGACCTTGCTTCATGGACCTCATCAAGATTTCCACTTGATCAATCACGTGAAATCATATGGGAAAGTCACACGTGTTATCTGTCGAGAGCAAGATATGGTAGCCTTTGGATTTGGACCAGGATATACTGTTAATCCCAGAGATGACATGGCAACCTATATCGAATCAACCAAGCATATATTCAAGAGTGAGCTACTGTATCTACACTTTCTTGATTTTGAAAGCCTTTATGCTCAATATGGCCATCGGACTCCTCCAAAGACACTCCTTGAGAAGATTGTTCGCCGCACTGATAATTGGATCAAAGTCCTACTTCGTCAGGCTCGAGATGATACTCTATTCATCATTATAGGAAATCATGGTAGGCATCCAATTCCCCTTAATTATGAGGGAAAACTTGCTGAGTGGAGGAAAGCTAACGCTCCAATAGCTATAATGTTCCAGAAACGTGCCGAATAATCAGAAGAATGTTGGAATTCCTAATACTATTGCAATTAGAGCTAGGACTAGACATAACTTCCAGAAGCTTATCTTTCTAGCTAGTCGAAGGAGAAACTCCATTGATGCAAGACCTACAATGAATACAATTGCTTCGATGAGAACCAGATCTACAAGTGAAACACTTGAAGGAATAGTATTCCCTGTGATAATCTCTATTGCGAGAATTCCAAATACTGCAGGTACGCTCATCAGAAAACTGAATCGTAAAGCTGTTTCTTTGTCGACTCGTTGCATTAGTAAAGAAGAAACAGTAACTCCTGAACGACTGAGTCCAGGGAGTACAGCTGTACCTTGGACAAGTCCGGTCACAATTGCTTCTCTATCTGTTACTTCTCGTGTTTCAAGTTCTGTGTCTGTATCAGTGGTCTGACGTGTTGGAAGATACAACACAATTGCAGTCACTAGGAGCAGAACTCCAACAAGTATGTTCAATATCTCACCTTGAAATACAGACATACTGCTCTTGAGGAAGAAGTAGAGAGGAATTGCAGTCACTGCAGTCCCAATAGTAGCTAGAATAAGGCGTTTCAATAAGACCTCGTCTTTCAATAAGATTAGATCCTGGATAATCCTAGGATATCGTACAATGACAGCTAGAGATGTACCCAAATGTAGCCATACAACAAGAGAGAGTATCTCGTCTGTTGGAACGGATGTGAAATTGTAGATGAAGAATACAATCTGACCTTCACTACTGATAGGTAACCATTCCACAAGACCCTGAATGAGTGCAACGATAATCTGCCACAGTTCCATAGAGCAAATCCTCACTGTGTGCGATGTCCAGAAGAATTAAAAAGATACTCTAAAGCACTCCAGCTAAAGATAGGTGCGAGAGATGGTTCTAGATAACGATAGGTTCCTTAAGTCAGAACTTAGCAATATTACTCAGATGTTGGAGGAACATTTCAGAGTAGCTCTATCTGCAAGCAAGATGGTTGCAAATGCAGTAACAGATTGGTTAGCAGGAAAGGGCTCAATTACAAAAGAGGATTTAGAGAAGGTTACATCTCTTGAAGAGAAGGGTGATGACCTTAAGCGAACCCTATTGAATGAACTGGCAAAAGCAGTTACTTTGATGCAGCGAGAAGACCTTCTCCGACTTGTACATTACAATGACAAATTGATTGATGGTGCAGAATGGTGTTTGTACGATTTATCAGCTATTATTGACCATTGGACTCCAGAGGGAGAATTGAAAGAGAAGATTAGTAAACTGAGCGAGCTAGTAATCGAGGAGATTACTCAACAGCGAGAAGCAGTACGATTTCTATCAATCAATATGGAAGAGTCAATGAAAAAAGCTGACGCTATTTGTTCTCTAGAGAAGAAAATTGATGTCCTACAACGTCAGACTTTGTCTCTACTATATCCTGCTGAAATACCATTAGCTATCCTACTACGATTCCGAGACTTCATCAACATGATGGAGGACATTGCCAATTTTGGGGAGGATGCCGCTATCACTATCAGGACATTATCACTCACTCTCAACATGTAATCAGGTGTTATGAATTGACAGATGAAACATCCGCCATAGCAGTAGCTAGATTGGTGGGTGACAGAGCTATTGTTTGGAATCCAGAGCATGGAATGCCGCTCTACGATAAGGGATACTTTGGACAACCAGTGGGCATCAGAAAACCAAAGTCTTCGGTATTCGATAAACCACTAGAGCTATCTCTCCTAGAATGTGCATACCTTACGAAAGAATCAAGATTACAGGTTCTGGATTCAAAGGATGACCATATTCTCAGTTTAGAAGAGATTCTAGATCTTGGTCAAAAGATATCGGATGAATTCAATGATCGATTTCTAGTCTATTCACAGTTGCGCGAACTTGGTTATGTTATACGTCCTGGTTTGAAATTTGGGACGGATTTTGCGGTATACGAGAAGGGACCGGGTCTGGACCACGCACCATTTCTTGTTCATGTAATCCCTCAGAAAGATGGAGTAGTCCCATTAGATATTGTTAGAGCAGGAAGATTAGCAACAAGTGTTCGGAAGCGGTTCATAATCGCTACTGTAAAAAGTAATGGCGAAATAGCCCATTACTCCTTTGCGTGGCACCGACCATAAGTCTTGGATAATCCATGAGCAAAACAAATAAGTTAGCAATCTCGATGTTCTGTATAACATCTAGCCCTGAGGATGATTCTTAATGGCTGACAAAGCTACGAATGCAAAAGACTTTGGTGCGATGCTCGCCCATGCTTGGGAAACCTCGCCATCTTTCATATGTAGTAACGATGACTACATCTATTGCCTTTTCCCAGCCGACGATACGAAGGCGAAGTGGGTTGAGGCATCACTCACATTTCCAGATGGTTCCTTAGATAAGAAGGAGATCGATTCTACAAGGGCAATAGCGCTCTTGGTTGAAGAGTTGAAGGTACTACCAACCTATGGTGTCAGTACAATTGTTACAACAAAGGCCCAACTCGACGAAGTCGCTGGTCGATTAGGCACGCTGACATGACTTGTTGATTGGTTAATTAGGTCTGAATAGTCGGACCTGTCTATGTAGTGGATGGAGTGAATAATGCCTGAACTACTTGTTACATGTCTATCGTGCGGTCTTGAAGTTCCAGAAGGAAAGTATTGCAAGCTCTGCGGAGAACCACTTCCACAAAGTGAGATAGAAAATACAATAGAACAAGACCTTGATTTTTCTGAAGAATTTCAGGAGATTGAGCCTGTTTCTTTGCCACACTTTGAAGTGACTATTGAAAATATATCCTCTGAAGCTGCTGCAATACTATTAGCACATGCAGAACTTGTTGTGATAGATAAAGAACTAGATAGGATAATCGAAAAGACAAAAGCAACGAGACAAGCTTTGCAGCTAAGACAGGCAGATAAGACTGTTCTAACAGCTCGTGCTGAAACCTTACGTGCAGAGTTTGAGCAAATGAAAACACGCAGAAGAGAACTCATCTCTATAAAGAAGAAAATTGTCCTTGAGCAAATACTTGAGGACCTTGATAAGCATGAAGGGCGTTTAGCCAAACTAGAGGAAATTGCAGGAACTGTGGATAAAGAAGTCTATAGAGAGCAACGAGTGGAAATCCTTCAAACTATCAAGGATCTTCGCTCTAACCTCAAAGAAGCAATAAAGACAGGAAAGAAGTGGGCAAAGGGAATCAAGAAGACTTTGAATGAATTTGACAAAGAGATTAGCAGAATTGATGCCAAGTTCAAAATTGGGGACATCTCAAGACCAAAGTATGAAACTTCCAAAGCAAAATTGGAGAGAGAAATCAAGGTTCTATTAGGTGGTCAAAAGAGATTGGATGAATTACTAAAACTAGCGGAGAAGAGATGAATATTACGAAAAAGCATGATCTTGGAGCGATAAGCAATGGCAACAGGTTATGTAGATTGTACAGCATTTTGTAAGAGTTTCAAATGTGATTGTAAATCTACTACCAAAAAGGTTGAGTCCACTCCTCAATTGACTCTGGATTTAGACCATCATGATGCTATGTCTAAAGATGTTGCGAAGAAGTTCGGGAGCCGCGGGTGACGTATCGGTACTGCACATCCCAAAATGTCTATAAGCATCACAAAGACCATCGCAGATACGCGAAGGTGAAATGTAGTGTTTGAAGAGATTCGTCCTGAGATGAGAGCGCTCATCTATTTCATGATAGGATTATCACTACTTGGTATTGGCATCCTGCTAGGTCAGGCTGCCTTCGCGATTGGATTTATGAGTGGACCATAAGATAAGGTTGTTCAATCATTTGACTCGCCTTGATGATATTCTCACTATGTTGGTTAGCTTTGACGGAATATCTCGCAAGTTTGTACTACCATCAATTATCGATAAGCTTCGAGCGAGTTCTTTCAAGGGAGATACACCACATGGTCTTGGGGAGGATTCAGCCGCAATAAGCACTAATTCAGATGATTTTGTTCTTCTCACAACGGATGCGATTGTAGAAGATTTGTGCCTGGAACACCCGCGTGCAGCTGGATTCAATGCCGTCTTAGCAAATGTCATGGATTTGTATGCAGCTGGGGGAACTCCAACTTCTTTTGCGGTAGCAT
>JAUWOU010000197.1 GCA_030612005.1 Candidatus Thorarchaeota archaeon
CAGGTCGGCATATGTCATGGCCTTCACCTCGGTTCGAGTGTCATGGCGCTGCAGATCGATTTGCTCACCAGACGCGCTTCCTTTGAGGTAAAATCCAGCAGAAACCTCTGATATTTCATGCACCTTGAAACGCGAATAGAACTGAGAATCAATGTCTATGAGAGATATGAGTCGACCAACCCATTCAACCAAGAGCTCCTTCATGTCGATCCCTTCAACGGAGATTTCAACTGACTCATTCGGTCTAACAGTCGAGGTGTCAAGAATCACCTCGAAGGACGCAAGTGCAGCTTGCTCGAATGCTTCCTCAAGCGTTGGTGCCCAACACTCTATGGTGATATCTGCTGTGTGCTCATGAAATCTGAAGCCGCGCTCCAAATCTGCACCACTCCTTCTGCTCGTGTGACTGCATGAAGCTTAAAAGGGGTTCCTAATGGAAGGGGGGCTGCCTGAGTCATTTCAGTATTCAGACAAATAAGCCGAGGTAGCCAAGCCCGGATTACGGCGCTGGTCTTGAAAATCGGTATCTTCGGATGCTGATAGCCAAGCTAACCAGTGTCCTATGGACGCGTGAGTTCAAGAGTTTCGTCGATTCGACGAGACTGAATAAATCTCACCCTCGGCGCCACTTTATCTTAGAAGAGGGAGGAGAAGATTTTCACAAGTGAAGAAATTGTACAAAAGTGTAAACCTGCAATCGCAAGAATATTAGCATATCTAACTACCAGCTATATTAGCGATGACGATATTGGTGTTGAGGATATTTTCTGTACAGAATCAGGGAAACATCTTGGACTACAAGTTGATCAAGTACAGGAGTTTTCCCGTAAAGGACATGTGCTCACAAAAAGAAGTAGCAGAAAGATTCGGACTAAAGGGAGCCAGTCCGGTTCAAAGAGTCTTCAAAGAACAAGGCTGGAAAACGCGTGGGAGATGGGGTGATGGAGCAACATATGGTAGAAGGCAATTCGCTACGGAAAAGGAACGTGAATCTGCAATAAAGGAGCGAGGAGAACATCGGCAGCAAGAACTGAAGGAATTGAGAGAGAATCTCTTTGGTACAGAATGTAGAGTATGTGGTGTCAGTAAGGATGAGAAAACACTAGCAATTCATCGGAAAGATTTCCAAGGTCATGAACATAATAAATTCTGGAAAAAGTGCACTCTGGAGTCATTGAATCCAGATAACTATGCAGCTCTATGTATTCAATGTCATCGAGGAGTTCATTGGATGCACAAGGAACATTCAACCAGCTGGGCCGATATCGAAAAACATCTGCAAGAAAAGACAAGCACAACGGCTAGAACTAAGGAATCCTTTGTTCTTCAAGAAAACGCGTCCCAAACTGGAAAATCAAAGCAAGAAATCGAGGAATTGCGCAAATCTCTCTTTGGTAGGGATTGTCATTTCTGCGGAGATAACTACGAAAGTAGAAGGCTCACAATCCACAGAAAAGATGGGAGGCCTCACCGTGACAGTTTGGTATGGTCTGAGAGCAGTCTGAAATCTCTTAATCCAGATGAATGGACTGCATTATGTCAGAAATGTCATCGTTATGTTCATTGGGCTGAAGAGAATTTCGGACTCTCATGGGATGACCTAAAGAAGAAGTAATGAAAGCTAGATATGTTGAATTACCTGCAGACACAAATTTAACCAGCATTGCCTTAACATCGAACGCAAGCGCGTGACGAGGGATAATGTCTGTGAGTAGACGCAGCAGAAGATATGATGAACGCAATCATAGTAAACATAGACTACATTTCAGATTTGAGTCCATGTTATGTGTTATTTTTCTCATGCCATTGTTTATTGGTTATTACAATCTTACATTCAGCATTGGCTGGATATTATTCTTCATAGGATTGGGAGGGTGGTTTTTTTCTCTTCTTCTTGACATTAATGAATTGGCTTCTGATGGATTTCTATTAATTTCGGACGGTTTCATGGCTATAGGCGTTATTCTTGCAGATATGGAGAATCCACCTATAGCTGCAGGTTTTCTACCAAGTTGGATTCTACTATTATTATCGGTATTCCTCATTGGGTTGATGAAGATTGATCGACAAGCAGCAGTCCATGTGGGAGCTATTACTTCATGGTCATCAATTGCAGTGGGATTCTTTTTGAGTGAAATTTCAGCATCGATTGGTGGTATTGGAATTGGTATCGTTTTAACAATATTATTGAGAATGATCATTACATCCCATGATTGGAACTTTCGAGTATGCATAGGCTTTGTGGGTATGATTTTCGTGATTGTTTCGGGATGGTTTGTTTCAATTGGGAGTGCAAATCAGAATCTTGTTCTGCTCGTGTATTTAGCGGCTATTCTAGGTCCCATAGTATGTACATGGGGAATTATTAATGTCCCGCATTTACCAAAGCCCAAGATTGTTGAATCAGAAAGAACATCCACTAAAAAGAAAGTGGAGCATCAGACAAAGGAAGATGTAAAAGTGATCGAAGAGGATACGGGTTCATTACAGAAACCGAGTGTTTTCCTAAGCCATTCACATGATGACAAGGAGTTTGTAAGAAGACTGGCTCAAGACTTGGAAAATGCCGGGGTAAAGACTTGGGTAGATGAAGCAGAGATACTTGTAGGTGAAAGTCTAATCAAGAAAATATCTTTGGCCATTTCTGAAGTAGATTTTGTTGCAGCCGTTTTGTCAACAAGCAGTGTCAAATCATCTTGGGTTCAAACTGAGCTTGAGCTCGCAATAACTGATGAAATCAATAATAAACAAGTTCGAGTTCTTCCATTACTTTTGGAAAAGTGTGAATTGCCTGATTATCTCAAGAACAAACTCTATCTCGACTTTGTGGATGACTACGATAACCAAGTTGATACATTGGTGGATCACATAAAGAAACATTATGAAAAGAGAAAAAGCGTTGATGATACTCTATAATTCACTAAGTCCCCTTTCTTCCTAGATTCTCTATCCAAGCTTTAATTCCTCTCACAAAATCCCAGACCCCTCCAATTTTCGTAGTTATTGTTCCATTCTCAACACTTGCTAGAAAGTCACGGACCCCATTGTATTTACTTCGACTTATCTGAAATTCTCTGAACCAAGATTCCAAGTGACCCACAGATACTACAAAGAGTCCATATTCAGAAAGTTGTTCAAGATATTTCGTAGTTTCCTTGTTAGTTTTAGAATTGGATATGGATGCAATGCCCTTATTCTGCATTTCATCTCGATCAATTTTGTGCCACTCGGTCTGCAGTATATTTCTGGCTTGACTCATCTTTGTACTAACATTGGAGGGGATTTGACATGCAGTCATTAATTTCTTCAAGTTTGTACCTCCGTCATAAACAACATCAAAATCCACAATTGCTACTGCAGGGATTCCTATCCGCCTAAGAGGACCAATGATTCTGTCTGCAATTCCACCTCCTTGTGTGGATATGAATTGAGTATCTGAAACACCATCATCTGTTTCAAGAAGTATCTGATTTACTGCATCATAGAAGACCCTATCTGTATGACCTTCTGTGATAATTGCCCCTTTGTGAAACAAAGCACGATAGACTTCAGATGTTTTGAGGAGTGCGTCTTCTGTTAATTCTCTGAGATCAGATTTGTTCACTATACGAGTAGTTCCTAAATCATTCTTGGAGTCGTATGTAAGTCTAACTACAGTTATGTAATCAGATCCTTCTATACAACCATAAAGAAATTCAGCTGAGTGTGTTGAAACGAAAAGTTGTCCTGATCTTACTCTAGCTGTTTGAGTCAGCATCTTTCCGAATAATCGAGCAAGAGGTGGATGTAGGAATACTGCTGGATCATCAAGAAGAATAAATCTTTGATTTAATCCAACAATTGCAGCTGCAAGACCTACGAATAATTGAACACCTGTTCCGAAGCTATCTATGGGTATCGCACTATTGTAAAACTCCCTCCCTTCAGGTTCTCTAATATTAAGATTCACTGATTCAGGATTGTCGTAACTCATCTTGATTCTATATCTACCTGTCATAGGGTCCACAAGAAAATACAAGTCTGGAAATGCTTGAAGACAGAATTCTCTTACAACTTTTTCTTTGTCTGCATTCATATACAAGTTCCAAAGATGATTTTGAGGTGTGGAATGAAGATCACCAGTTTCTTGAGAACGAACTAGTTGTTGAATCATATATCCAGCGAGTTTCACAGTATGATAAGCTACAATATTCTGTTTGATTTCTGATACCACGACTTGCCGATTCTGACTCTTCAAACCTCTTGACCAATTTTCAATTTGGTTTGGTAATATCTTGTGTATCCTAGATTGACTAGAGTTTTCCAAATCAAACCTCGGAAGAAGAATTCTATGAGTTGTATCGGGAGTTCTAGTTACTGGATAAAGGCTCTCAACCTCCTTGGCAATATCAGTCAAATCCTGAGTGGTTGAGGGAATATCGAGCTCAACTTGTGAGACGATTTTGCATTCTCTTGTACTTCCACTCAACTGCGACTCTAGTTCTGTAAGACATAAACTCTTGCCGGAATTATTCGGTCCAACAAAGACAGTTACGTGTCCAGGTCGTGTTTCGACGAGCTGATGCGGATTGCCCGTATTGAATGCAATTTTAACAACTCTAAATTCAAACAACCTCCTGTTTTCTCTCTTGTATCATGAAGTATATCACTTATACTTGTTAATAGCTCAACCACGCTCAAAACAACTCTCTGAAATCCATCTTAATTTGACTATTCTCCTTCAAATCTCATCCTCGGCGCCATTACTTCTTCTGCAAGTTCTTACTGAGATACGGACCAGTATCTGTGAAGCCTAGAGCACGGTAGTACGGCTTTACGCCAATGCCGCTATTGACTAGGATCCTATCGGCTTCAAATTCATCTTGTCCAATCTGCTCTGCAGCGGCAATCAGCTTCTCCCCCAGCCCTTGATGTTGCCAAGCGTTAGGATCTCGTTCTCCGATATTCACTACGGGCCCGTAGACTCGTAGTTCTCGAATCATAACGCAATTCCCATCCCTAACCTCAGGTCTATGTGCGTCTTTACTGGGCCTCCTGAGTCTGAGAAAGGCGAATATAACATCGAAATCAGGCTCCTCAAAAGAAAGGAAAGACTCGACGCCTCCAGACGCATCGTAATCCCTCCGCACCAGTCGAATGGAATCAAAATCAGTATGTTCATCGTTCCTCATCTGGAAATGGCCAATCTCCCTGAATCGTATCGTTGGATTTCTCAAATTCAAGGATTTCATTCTCTGATTCACTAGTTCCCGAAGATTACCTACATCAAGTCCGGCCTCAATCTGATGAAGTGGAATGTCACGCTGCATC
>JAUWOU010000165.1 GCA_030612005.1 Candidatus Thorarchaeota archaeon
AACTGAAATAGATATCAGATATGCTCCCGAAAAAACACTCCACGACCGATTCATGATTACTGAAACTGAAGCTTGGCATCTTGGGCATTCAATCAAAGATTTCGGAAACAAATTATCAGCAATAACTCAAATGGATGCAAATGAGAGAGTGCAGTTCGAGAATGGCTTTAACGTAATATGGGATAGTGCTAAACCTGTATAGTATGGGGATTTTGATAAAAGATGGATGATGAGAAACTCAATGAATTGGTTACAAAACTTGGAAGAAAAATCATCGATATTCAAAGTGATGTCAAGGTTCCATTCAGAAAAGATATTGAGTTGCCTGAAGTTTCAAGCAAAGTTCATGCAAAAGAAAGACAAAGCTCCATTTTGAGGTTGGTTAGAAATTGTGATGAATACAAGGAACTACTTGATGCGTTGAATGAATCATCAAGAATTACAAAAAACCGACTTGATGAAATTCTAACGGAATTCACAATGGAAACAGCCTATGGTCCATGTAGCAGCAGATCTTGGGATTCGAAATTTGTCGAAAAAGAGCTTTCTTTGATGACCAAGGCATTCATTCAAGGATTGACAACTCCATCCGCAGATACAGGTATTGTTTTTCCACTCTTAAATATCGAAATGGATACCTACAGTATTGATTTAGGTGAATTTGGAGTTATTCGAAGATCCACCTTTAGCGAAACAACTGAATTTGCAATACATTACCCTAATTTCACTATGCCATATGCTCGTCAACGTTTCAAATATGTTCTTGATTGTGGTAAACCAGATTCTACCGAAATGTATCCTGTTCCGGCAAAATACATGAAAATCCTTGAGAGAACAATCTTTGCTCTTAGGTTGGTATTTGGTGATGGAGTGGGTGTGGAATTTGCGCATTGGTGGATAAAGGAGGAAGACACCTTTGTTTCCACTATTCCTATGTCTAAATATTTAGCACCTCGTGGTGATCCAACAAAGATTTGGTCTTCAAATGTTTGGTCTTCAGATGTGAAGCAGCTTATACCAATTCTACATTCAATTCATAACTTGGATGAGGAATCTTTCTATCTTCAATCATTGAGAAGATATGGAGCAGCACTCTATACTTTGGATTCATTCTTGACCCGTCTGACTTCTCTTGGTCCATCTCTGGTGCCATGTTACCAACTACTCGGAGAATCCACGATGTCCTTCTTACTCATGCAGAGCCCCCTTCAGAACTTTTCAAACCTAATCCTCACTTACTTCATTGAGATTTGGGATTTCCTCCTCTTCATAGGTCAGGTCTCAGGAATCATCATCGTACTCATCGGCGCTATTCTCTGGTTCACTGAAACCAATCAAAGTAGGGGAAAGGGTCTTGTCTTCGGTGGGGTCATGTTGTCCATTGTCATCGAGTATTTTGTTCTTTTTCCACCAGCTTTCGTTATAATCTGAGTGACTCAGTAGGTAGAGTGGCAATACTCTCAAGTTCTGTTGCATTTTGCTTACAAATATTAATGAAAGAATAATAAGTGGAGATATAGTTTCATATTCTAGACATGAGCTCATTAAAAAAACCAAAAACATTCATTGATTTCGAAAAGCTTGTTAGAGATTTACTTAGCACTCATTTTGGTTTAGAATTTAGTATGTTAGGACGTCCTGGTCAGTCACAGGATGGAATTGATCTATATGGTAGAATCCCAGATGAGTCTACATGGAATGAACCCATTCAAAATTTACATCTCAGTTCAGAATCAGCTGGTAAACATATTGTGATTCAGTGTAAGAAGTATGATTCAACAAAGCTAACTCTGAAACGGATTGAAAACGATTACAACAAAGCTATAAACGTATATGACTTCGATGTCGTAGTTTTCATTGTTGTTACAACTTCACCAAGAGATGCAAAACTCCAAAAAAATATTGAAGGCAAAAAGAATAACGGTGATTTGCAGTTATTAAGTAAAATCATTTTCTGGGAAGATTTATGCGAAATATATGAAAAGCATGATTTAGGGAAAGATGTAGACTTTCTCATTGATCCTTCCATTCTTCATCCATTACAACAATATCTGGGAAAAGACATAGATCAAGGCCGTAATCCGATGTGGTTTCATAGACCTTTTCCAAAATGGATTGATTATGAAGCTGGATTTGTTTCTCCACGAAGTGATGAAGTTGATGAATTGGATAACAATTTCAAGAATTCAAATATTCAGCTGCTGTTTGGAGAATCTGGTTCCGGAAAAACCACTTTAGCTACTCTACTAGGGAAAAGGTGGTTAGACAGGAACCAAGTGGATGAAGTTGTGTATTGTGATCTAAATGAGTTTTCAGTTTCAATAATTGAAAGTAATATTCAGAATCTCTTAGATCGAAGTCAGGGCTTTAGAAAGTGTTTGATTATTGTAGATAATATCCATTTGGATGAAGATATTGGTCGGTGGTTATTTGACAAAAGAACATTATTGAAACAGAAAAATACGTGTCTCCTCATGGTATCAAGGTGCAAGGAAGAGCCATGTCCCTTGGGATTAGTGCGGTTATTCAGTCATATATTGAACGAAGAAATCGAAAACCTTCTAGTACTCTCTGGTCCTGCAAAGTATGAAACGCTAGACTGGGAACGTATTCAAGGGATTCTTCCTACACTACCTCTACGAAAAAGAAACTTCAATATCACTCTTGGAGCAATTCTAACAGATTTTCTGAGAACAAAAGGGATTAGCGTATCTGCAAGTAGTGAACAGTCACTGATTTGGGTATTAGCTAGAAAATGTAAGCACACTATTTGGTTACTCTCATTTGTTCTAAATGCTCTAAATAGAGTTGAAATTTCTGAGGGTCTTTCAGAGAAAATAATTGAAGATATAGATATTGAGGAGGAATTTCGCAGATATTATGACCAGGTCTTTGATAGAATTAGCAAAGCTGAACGATTTGCAATTAATCAAGAGCTTGTAGGTAAGAGGATACTCAAGGATATATTCCATTATATCTTACTAGCACTTGCGTCTATCAATCAAATGGAGATCGCAGTTTCTCCTGATTATATTACACAAATTTTCACTGAGAATTCTATTGGTGGAAATGATGCACGAAGAGTAGTGAATTTTCTTGAGAATCAACTAGAGAAAATGGGTGAAACAGTAATAGGACCAAAAGGGATTTCCTTTCCACATATTACGCTGGCATCAAACATGCTGTATTACTATGAGAAAGAGCATATTCAGCTCACAAGGAAGTACCAAACAGATGCGTTTACATTTGATAGTCTTTGTATTGGACTTCTTAGATTTTTAGATAGTGAAGGATTACCATCGGTACTGGATAGGATTCTTGATTTTTCCATGTATAGGAAAAAAGAAATTTCTAACTTACTCGATTGGCTGTCCAATAAAACTGGTGCAATACATGTGGCTAGTTTGATGAATAAGTACTACTGGTTTTCCAGATATGTAAGTAAACTTGGAATTGTCCTTAAAAGTAAAGATGTTGTTCAAGAAGTATGTGATCTACTGAACGGACTGAATCCATCGGTTCGACTCTTATCAAATCTTGAATACTTTGGAAAAGATAATCTAAATGATACCAAAGTCCTTTCTTCTATACAAACTGCACTTCAAAATCATAGAAATGTGCTTGCCGCATTTCGAGCAATACGTTATAATTCGATTCTCCTCAGTAATGTTGGAATACGTGCAACCCTTGCAGATTTAATGCGGACTGAAAGCAACTCTAACGACTTATTAGAAGAAATTCTATCAGTGGACCTACTCAGACAGAGTAGTGAAATTCATTATGCAATTTCATGTCGCATTCAAAATGCCAATAATCTTCTTCAACTAATATCACGGCTTAATATGCACGAGGATGTCGTTATGGTTGATGTAGTAAGACAATCTATTATGTCACATGCTGAATCAATCGCGCTCGAAGTAAATCAATCAACAACTCCTTGGCTAGAGTATCTTAAGATGAACAAGTTAGAATACCTGATTAACGAAAATGAAGTCAGAGTCGCCTTCAAACAACATCAAGAGTGTATTGAAGAAGCCATTTTAAAGGGACTCATCCAAATAGATACTATTTCAGAGATGATTTCCACGGAGTATTTAGCAAATAGTCCACACATTCAATCTGCAATTGGGGAACGGATTAGATATCTTGAAGATCCTTGGCCACTGGTGTCTATTGTGATCTCTTCATCCCCTCTCATAAAATCTTTAACAATCCAAAATACTATCACTGAGTTGTTTAGCAAATCATTCCCTCCATGGTGGATCATATCTCAAATTGCAGAAAATAGTGATGTTGGAAAGAATGAGGCCATTCAAAATGCTATTGCAGATTTGATAAGCAAATCAGATAATCCTTTAGATTTACTCAGAGAAATCAGAGATGCACCTGAACTATTAGCTAATAAGAATGTAAAAACAGCAATCGATTCTTCGATTTCTGCTATTATCAGGGATATCGTCATTTCTGAGAATCTTGAAGTATTGTTATCTAATTTGGATGCATTAAATACAATATTGGCTGAAAAAACTTTGAAATCAGTTCTTGTTGAGGTAATACGTCAAAGCAATTCTTCTTCTGACATTATCGAAGCAATTCGAGTATGTTATGGAAAATTGTTTGATGATATTGTAAGCGATACCGAGAAGAAAATTGATGGAGAGAATGAAACGCGTCGTAAGTGAATTTCCCACATTAGCAAAGGATGAAATTTGTGAACCAAGGAACTTGTGGTTTGACTTTCACTAAGGACTCAACAGCAACGTTAATATTACAATCACATGTGAAACCGGATTAAGCCATCGTGGCTCAGTAGGTAGGACCTATTCCAATCGGAATAGTGTGCCTAAAGCGACAGCTTTTAGGCGCAATTTGCGTCATGCCGCTTAAGCCTGTTACCTCTCAGTAGGTAGCTGAGAGCCAGACAGTTGTTGGTCGGAGGTTCGAGGAACAATCTCATTACGAGGTCGTTCGAACACCCTCCCGATGGCGCTTCTTTTCCAAATTTATCATCAATATTTGAATGGTTTAACTACCAATTTCTTAATGGTCTTTTATCCATCCATTTCTCAGCAGTCTTCCTTAGCCACCTCTCTACAGATTGCTTTTTTCTGATATCATTTGGAGGGCATTCCATAGCCCATCTTATGGTATCGTCAATAGAGTCCGTGGCAGCAGCCCAACTCACTGAAACTCTGCCAGTTCTGGGATAGTAAGACACATTTTGAGGATAAACCTCAATCATAATACCCAGACTTTCAGCTAATCTGGTTTCATCATTAATGAGGTTGTTTGCGGACTCATTCACTACTTTGACAAGTTTTTTAGCTGCTTCTGCAATAACGGAATTCTGGTCATCCTGTAAATCTTCAAGCTGTCGAATAGTTAGAATTGATTTTGGTATCAATCCTTTTAGCTTCTTTCCTCTCTTCTTTACTACTTCAACCTCTGCAAATCCAATCTCCGAATGGAATTCGTATTTTTCCCTCTGTTTGTTAATGTAAATGGCATGGCTTCTAGACCACTTGAATCTCCCACCAGAAAAACAACCATCCTCCGGAATAAGATCTTCCAGATATGCCCGTTTAGCTGTATCCGACCAGCCCATGAATCTCGTAGGGAGTCCTGGATTATTGATGGTCTTGTTCCCAGGAGTCATCCCTTCTTCGATTAAAATGAGGCCAATCTGACAGGGGATGTGAATATCGTACTTTCCCTTGCGAAACTTTGGTTCAAGTTCAATTACACCAAACCCACTCACAACATCTTGAACTCTTGCGATTCGCCCTAGATGTGCCTCATTATAAGAAATCCTTCCGGTAGCCCATAAATGACCATCACTTACAACGGTTGCAACGAGTCTTGCCACCAAGACTTCGAGTTTCTCGCCCTCCGGAAAACGTGGATGTTCGATTCCTGCACGTCCGCTGATTCCTGCGATTTTAACAACAGACCCTTCTAAATCCGATAGATTCCTTCCCGTAGCATCAAGATACATTCTGATGATTTTACCCTCAATACGAGTGCTATGAATATCAAGTGGTTTTTTCCTTGCGGAGTCTCCTCCTTTGTATTCGATGAGCTGCTTTACAATCTCGGAAACGTATGATAATTCTTTACGAAGGTTTCCTTCAACACCCAGATTTCTACGAAGCTCATCAATAATTCGAATGACTTCTTTTCTATCTCTAAAATAATAGAACTGGTCCTCATAAGCTCGCACAAGTTCATCTGGTCTGTGCTTAGGTATCCAAGAGTACATTCTATTCTCAACCACTGCTATACGAGCCCGAACATGGTCAAGTCCGAGTGTCTTTGAGAGAGATTCTTCTATCTCCACTCTATTGATACGAAGACAACGTTCGACTTGTTTGATTTTTCTAATGCCAAGCTCAGAATCAAGATTTACATGAACGAAACGTTGGGTTTCATCAGAAATGTTTCTAATCATCTGTTCAACAACAGAAATTATGTCTTCTTTTGTTGGCTCTTTAGCATCTCTGAGAGGCTCAAGAACATCCTGCATGACTTGATCCTCTATCCTTTGAACAAACTCATTTGTCCTAGTTCTATTGAATTGTATAGATTCTTTAAACTCCTTTAGAGCTGATTCGGTTATTATGGGAATATTTTCGTCCCACTCCCTAGCAATTCTGTCCTCTTCGAGCTTTCTTAATTGGGTAATCTGAGCTGGTTCAATATCATTCCATGCTTTGGTCACGAAGCCTTTACTAACTTCATATGCCTTAGCAATCTCATCACGTTTCATAGAATGATCATCTTTGATTTGAAAGTACAATTCACTGAAATTCCTCCTTTCTTCGAAGTCCGTACGTTTGCTCTCAGCGGGATGTCTCTCAATCAGCTCATCCACATCATCCATGGACTCAATCTTGACCTCAGGGGAACTACCATGAACAGTCTCGTATAGTCGCTTGAGTTCTCGATTTTCCAGTTCCTTAACCAAATCAGGTACTTCAATGCCTCTCCTGTTTCGCAACCTGCAGTACTCTATAGCATCTCCATGGCGTTTGTCAAAGTCTTTCCGAGCCATCAAATCAATATGATGCTCAAGAGCCTTTTCCAAATCCTCCTCAGACCGTATCCTCCAAGGTTTCTCAGAAACCTCCTTAACCTTCCTTGGCTTAGGTACATCAATTCCTTCCCCATCAATCACACCATATCGAGTATTTCTACTCTTACCTGTCAA